>DAOVLV010000032.1 GCA_030631085.1 Planctomycetales bacterium
AAGCAGTATCCGACATTGACCGTCCTTGCCACCGACATTTCCGAAGCCGCCCTGACCGTGGCGCGAGAAAATGTCAAGCAGCACGGGCTGGACAGGTGTGTCCGCGTCGAACAGGCCGATTTATTAACACGTAGCACGGGCGTCTCGCCCGTGAATGAACAAAACATGGCCGAGACGGCCATGTCACGTTGCGCGGGCAAGCCGTTCGACATAATCACATCCAACCCGCCTTACGTAACCGATGCGGAAATGGAACAAATTCCCGAACCGGTAAAGCGTGAGCCTGACGCCGCCCTCCGCGCCGGACCGGACGGATTGGAATTCATCACCCGTATCATCAAGGATGCCCCATCCCATCTGAAACCAAACGGTCTGCTGGCTATCGAAATCGGTTACAAACAGGCAGAGCGGGTCTATGACCTGCTCAACGAAGCGGGCCGATACGAGGATATCCGATTCAGCAAAGACGCCGCCGGTATCGAGCGCGTCGCACTGGCGCATATCATTGCCGGGCTACGGCAGGGGCCGCCCTGACGAGCGGATTGAGCAAGGCGGCTGTCGTCATTTGTTCTCTGCGCGGTCGGATTGCTGTTCCAGTATTTCGAAGACCGGCGGGGCCGTTAGGCCGTGGTCGTTGAGTAGATACTCGTCGGTCCATTGTTCGTGGCGCGGGCTGAAGTGATCCGGGCCGGTCCACCCGACCCACGGCGTATGGAGCGGCCCAAAGATGTTCTTCCGCCCGCCGATGACCTCCACGCAAACCGCCTCGGTTCCGGCGGCAAGCGCGTCGGTAATATCCGCGCTCATCGGAGGCCAGGGCAACACGAAGGTTTCCTGACCGACATGAATGGCTGCGGCGGTGCATTTGACTCCCGGCAGCGCAAGCCGGACGCGCCGCCCGTCCTCGACAGCAGAGCGGACCGAATCGGGGATGCCGATGCGATATTTCACAGCCCCGCCGTAGAAATCCAGACCTTGCCCGACCCACGAACCGGTAGGCAGTTCCGTTGGCGGAGTGGTCAGCGTGTAGCCGTCGAACGTGGGTTTCGCACCCGTTTGTCGGACGCCGAACGGACCGATAAGATGCAGGTCTTCCATTTCCATGTCCGAGCGGTAATCGAACCGCAGCAGCAGTTCGTTGTCGCCATCCTTGACGGCGCCGCTGATGTCAATCGTCTTGAGGTCTTCATCAACCCACCATCCGACCGGTTCGGACGCGACTGTTTGCCCATTGACGATGATTTCGAAATCTTCGGGACGCTCGATTGCGACGTGCAGGGACGCCGGCGGATCGGAGACGTGAAAGTTGAACATCATCTCGCACCGGCCCATCGGTTTTCGGTCGGCCCTGCCTGTGGCGGCGAAATACCACGGTTGCTGGGTGGCGTAGTCCCGCTCCGGCAGGCCGAAACCCGTGCGAATCTTCTCATCCGCCAGCAGCACCGGAACAGGGTCCGAGAAATCCCCCTCACCGACGCGGAACCGACAGAAGTCCAGCGGGAAACTGTTCGGCTCAAGCAGTTCTATCTTCCACGCCGGCGAAACAGCAACGGTGGAGACGACCTCGGACGGTTCGAGAGGTTCATCGGCTTCGACCCGCAGACCCGCGCTCACCAGCGCCGAACCGCTCGGCGGAAGGTGCAGGTCGAACTCCACGGAACCGCCTCCGGAGGTCGCTTCGACCCTGCGGCGATTGCCCGTCATGTTGTCCCACAGGACGACGGGGTTTCTTCCTCGGACGCAGACATGAACGTCATGTCCGGTCTGGCGGTCGCAGGACTGAACAAACAGCAGGTGTCCGCCCTTGACCTTCCGCAACATGGTCCAGACGTATTCTGCCCGGCGACCTTTCTCGGTAACGACGACCCGTCGTTCAAGTCGTTCCTCGATGGCTTCGACAACGGCTTTCGGGTCCGAGGAGCACGTGCCGGACTGTTCCAGCAGGTGCGACAATTCGTCGGAGGTCTCCCCGTCGATTCGGTTCGGCGTGCTTCCGGCGAACAGCACCTGCCCGCCGGCGGAGACGAACTCCTTCAATATCGCCACCGTGCTTGCCCGCAGCGTAACCGTCGGCGGGACGAGTACGAGACGGTATTTCATCTTCCCGAGGCGCAATTCGTCTTTGGCGACCTTTCCGTAGCGTTCCAGAAGCGATTCGTCGGCGAGGTCATAGTCGTATTGCCCGTCCAGCAGGCCCGCCAGCAGCGACTGGAAGGCTTTGTCGAGTTCCACGATCGGTCCGGTCGAAGGCGCCTCTTTCCAATTGGGCGTAGCCGTGAACAACCCCCACGCGCTTTCAATGGGATGGATCATCAGCACGTCGCGGATCGGCTTGCCGCAGGTCAGCATCACGCTCATCCGGGCAAAATAATCCTCCACTGTCCGGTAGTACTTCCACCACGGGCTGTGAGGGAAGATGCTCGCGGGATAGTCGCGTTTGCCCGCTCCGGCGAGACTATAGAACGACAGGTGCGGGCAGCGGAAATTGACGCCCAGAACGTACTGCCAGGACGCATTGAACTTGTGCCCTTCCAGTGGCCAGTCCCAGCCGGTGCAGCCGTACAATTCGCTCAGCACACGCTCTCGCCCCAGTTGGTCGGCGACGGAGGTGCACTGCTTGACCGTGGCGATTTCGTCGCGCTGATCGGTGAGGATGTCGATACCGGGCCACTGCTGGTACGGGTAGTGCGGCATGGCGGCGCCGATGTGTTGCGTCTGAAGCGGCAGGGTCCCCTCGGCATTGTAGTGTCCGGTCAATACGATCCCGTTCCGCTTGCACCATCGCCCGACGCGGACGGAGAAATTCTCAACGAACAACTCCGTAACCGTTCGGCAGTAATCGTGGCGGACCTTGCTGAAGCCCTCGTCGGGCAGGGCGAACGCCAACTCGACCAGATGGTCCCGCAAATCGTATCCGCGACGGCGTTTGAACTGTCGCGGCAGATGCTTCGTCCACGGCAGCGTCGCAGCCAGGCCGTCCATGCTGATCGAACCGTGGGAATAGTTAGGCTCGTCGGTGAAGATGGCTGGTATCACGCCCCCGAAATCCTTCCCGAAACGGTCGGCATAGGCCTGGTGTGTGAGGTTGACGAACTGATCAACTGCCTCGGCGCTGAGCACGTCCAGATAAGGCGCGTCGTTGAACCATCGTTCAGGGTCGGACGGCGCGACGGCAAAGGAAATAAGTGTCTCACCGTCAGCGGGGCACTCGCCCTTCTTCAGGGACCGATAATCCCGAACCTTCGCGGAATCGTCGAAATTCACGGCAAAGTCCCCGAGACACTCCATCTCCGCCGGCGCACGCTCTTGCCGAAGCGCAACCAGAAGATGCGCGCCCAGGTCGCCTCGACTGCGAGTAACCATTCCACCGGCGCTTCCCGACGGAAAGCGGTCCTCATCATAGAGATAGGCCTTCATACCGAGCCGGCGGGCCTGCTCCACGCACGTATCCACACATGCAAACCACTCTTCGGAGAGGTACGGCGTCTTCAGACCGTCGCGGCTGTGCATGAAGAACCCGCCCATCCCCGCAGAGTGCATCTGCTCGATCTGGCGGCACAGGCGATCCGAGTCCAGCCAATCGTTCCAAGCCCAGAACGGCGCGCTGCGATAAATGCTCGGCGGGTCAAGCCAAATTTCCTCGGTCCATTCTGCCGCTTTACTCATCACTCATCTCCTGACTTTTACAAGGGGTTCTTACCTCTGCGTGAAGGTATTATTGTCGGTAACAAAGTCGCTCATAACCACCCGGCGGCGTACAGGCGCGCCGGCTCCGCTTATCGCTCGACCACTCCCTGCCGAACGGTCAGATAGTGAAAATACTCGGCAACGCACAGGGAATGGGACGCACGTAGGGTCTCGTAGGAATATATCGACAGTAACCGAAGCATGTCCCGGCTTACCTGACGGATCAACTCCTCATCATCCGAGAGGAGCACGGCAACAGCGGCTTCCAGCGGCTGGCGAGAAGTCTTGCCCTCGTGCAGCAGCGCCGCCTGCCTGACCAACCAGTACTTCTCGATGAATTTCGCCAGGTGTTCGTGCTGGGTCGGGTCGGACGGGTCCAGGCCGGGATTGTCGGCGACAAAGTCGCGCAGTGCCCCCCGCCAGTCGAAGTCGCACTCGATGGCCATTTGCTGCGGGTCGTGGTCCTTGTACTGCCCGATGACCGGGGCGATGAGCCGGGCCGCCCTACGCAGCCCCTGGCGGTAAATTTCCTTCACCTCGGTGTCGTCCTCAAGTTCGTACAGGTCCCGAAGGGCCACCTGGTTCTGAAACAGCGCATAGACCGACCAGCCCGACAAGTCCCACCCGCCGGTGAAGTCCGCCAACCTTGCCCGTCCGTTTTCGTTGACTTTGTCCCAATAGACCTCAAGCCAATGCTCCTCGCCCGTAACGGCATGGCCGACGCGGTACAACTGGAGCAGGCGGCACGCCCGGTCGGGCACGAACGCCCCGATATCGCCGAAGATAGACTCCCTGCCCGTCTCGGTCAGGAGGCTGAAGCCGTCCTGCTCGACACGCCGGCACATGTCGGCCACGATTGAAGCGATCTGCCCGCAATGCTCCTCGGTGCAGACGTCGCTGCGGCGGTACCGCCACAGGCCGTCGAGGCAGTGCGTGTACTGGTCCACGGAAGAGTTGACGTAGTGGCTCTTTCCGTCTTCCGGTCTCACGCCGCGAGCAAGGAAACCCTTGCGGTCGCTGACCGTGCACAGGAGGCGAAGTCCGCTGTAAATCCTGTGGATATGATCCTCAAGATCGAAGTCCAGCGACTGGCCCTCGACAAGCGCCGCCAGGTACACACCGCCGTTAATCGCGCAGTCTTCCATTCCGGTCGCCCATCCGGCGACGTTGGGTATGCAGCGACGGATCTCTTCAGCGGTGGGCGGACGCCTGGTGCGATACTCCGGCCAATCGTAGATCGTGAGGTGTTCGGAATCGACGAATCGCCGCCACAGGACATCCCGGCACCGCCGTAACCTTTCGTCGAACTGCGCGTTGTTCTCCGACGTTTCCATTACGCTGCTTTCTTTTTATCTTACGAGTCTTTCTGCCCGGTTCTGTGCATAAGCACATCGCCAAGCCGGGAGTATTTCTCCTGACGGGAGCGGTTCTCGTCATAAAGACAGGCCTTCATGTCTTCAATAGCAAACCGTTATCCCTGCGAGGAGAGTATTGTCGTCAGTCAATTGTGGGAATCAAGAAGATAACGGCCCAAACCGTAGAATCTTGCAGATTGAGGATTGCGGATTGAGGAGTATCATCCTAAAGTGGGTCATTAATGGATCAGTTTATCATTCAAGGTGGACGGCGGCTTCGGGGCGAGGTGGCTGTCAGCGGGGCGAAGAACGCTGCGCTTCCGATAATGGCAGCCTGCCTGCTGGCTGACGGGCCAAGCAAACTTACCGGGCTTCCCGACGTCGCCGACGTGAAAACCCTTTCAGTCCTGCTGGGCGAACTTGGCATCAAGGCCAATCATCACGACGACGCCGTCGAACTGGAGGTCGTCAGCGAGAATGACTCCCACGCCCGATACGATCTCGTCTGTACGATGCGTGCGAGTATCTGCGTACTGGGCCCGCTGCTGGCGAAGCGAGGCTACGCCCGCGTCGCCATGCCCGGCGGATGCGCCATCGGCTCAAGGCCGATTGATATTCACCTCCGGGGGCTTGAAGCGCTGGGCGCGCAGATCGACCTGAAGAGCGGCGACATCGTCGCAAAGGCGAAACGCCTCAAGGGTGCGGAGATTTTTCTCGGCGGGCCTTTCGGCTCAACCGTTACGGGGACTGCCAACATCATGATGGCAGCCACGCTGGCTGAAGGAAGAACCGTTATCGAGTGTGCCGCCTGCGAGCCGGGAGTGCAGGACCTTGCCGATTTCCTCAACAAAATGGGCGCGAAAATCACCGGCGCAGGCTCGCCGCGAATAACAATCGAGGGCGTCGAAAATCTCCACGGAACGACGCACCAAATCATACCCGACCGCATCGAGGCGGGGACGTTCATGGTCGCAGCCGCCATTACAAACGGCGAGGTAAAACTCTCCCAGGTCCGCCTGGACCACATGATGGCCGTTGTCGATAGACTTCGTCAGATCGGCGTCATCATTGAGAAAGACGACATCGGGGCCGTTATTAGTTGCCGGAGAAGGATTTCGGCGACTGACGTAACGACCCAGCCTTATCCGGGCTTCCCGACCGACCTTCAGGCCCAGTTGATGACGCTGCTTTGCCTGGCCGGCGGTAACAGCGTCATCACCGAGAAGATTTACCCGGACCGCTTCCTGCATGTCTCGGAACTTGCGCGGATGGGCGCGAACATTCGCAAGGAAGGACCGACGGCGATTATCACCGGCGTAAAGCGTCTGGTCGGCGCGCCGGTAATGGCCGGCGACTTACGAGCATCGGCGGCGCTGGTGCTTGCGGGCCTGGCGGCTGAGGGAACAACGACCATCAGCAGGGTCTATCACATCGATCGGGGATACGAGCGGATAGAAACCAAACTCGCCGCACTAGGCGCAGACATCAAACGCTTCAATGAATGAATGTATATTCCCGGAGTGGCGCATTCCCGGAGATTCACTCCGTTCATCTCCGGGCTTTTTCAAAAAAAGCCCAACCTTGAGCGAAGCGAAAGGTTGGGTATTCTCTGGAAACGAAAGGTCGGGTACACTCCTGAAAAACTTGCAACTCAATTTCCAAAAAGGACGACACGCATGAGTAAGCGTCGATACCACATAATCTTTTGCACTTATGGTAGTTGGCTTCCCGGTAATCCGCGCGGGTTTCGCACTCGCCATCATCGCTTGCACGTTGAGGGAGACTATAAGAATCCACCTGTACCGGGCATTTACGAAGGACTCCATACTTACGTAAAAGAGCATATGCGAGCGCCGGCCGTAACGATTCCGTCGTCTTTGAGACCAATCGCCGGACGGGCGTGCCTGGAGCAGTTTTCCAAAGAGGGTGTTGACGTGACTGTTTTGTCGGTCGGCGGGCAACACGTTCATGTCGCGGTTTTATGTTCGCAATCGGGGCTGAAGCAAATGGTCGGACGTGTCAAGAAGGTGTCTTCGCATAGAATTCGTGACCAACTTCCCGGAAAGGTATGGGCGGGCGGATGCAAACCTGTCCTCGTTTGTGATGATGAGCATTGGGCGAACGTTCTGAAATACATCAGGAATCACAAGGATGCGTGGGTGTGGTGCACAGGGAATTAAGGGGCCTTGGAATTATCAGGCTTAATCAACCCTTCGCCTAATTCGGCATCTCCAAGAGGCTTCACTCCACCATCCTCGGTCAACTGCAGCTTAACGGCACAACTGCTGATACAAGCCGCAGGTGGAATTGTACTGTCCCATTGATAGTCGACTCCCACGTACAGGATGCCGCCATTCGGAAGTTGCTTCGGAGGCACATCATGGGCAGGATGCTCCTGGGTAGCTCCGCGTGGGATATCCCCATAAACAATGTGCCTAATTGGCACTTGGTCTTCTTCCAGCACCCACAGGAACTCATCATCGCCTTCCAGCCAGAAATTGACCGTATAAAAGGCATTCACTCGCCGATTGGGATTTAGATCGACGATCAAGCGGCCTTCTTGATCTCTGGAACACCGGATCACCACTTTGGGACTCCCACACACCAACACGAACCATGCAACTGCCATTGCGATGATTCCCAAGAGGGCAAAACCTGCCACAACTTCCTTGCGTTTCATATGATGGTCTCTTTCCGAATTAAGGGGACAGGAATCCCCCATAACTCCAAAAATGTCCCGGTCGGCCGGCTGTAAGCCGAGTTCTGTTCCCCGTTTCCGGCGGACTTTCCGGAGGCGGGGCGAAGGCCATCTGTCTTGACCCGCCATCGCTGACGGGCTCTCCATACGGAAGCGGCCTACCCGCGATCATAAGACCTGAACCGTGTCATAATCGCTGCTTGACCTTGCACCCGGTGGGGTTTACCAAGCCGACGACGTCACCATCGTCGCGGTGCGCTCTTACCGCACCTTTTCACCCTTACCGACCCCGGGCGAAGGAGACAGCCATATCTCGTATAAGTCCCGGAGCCGGCGGTATATTTTCTGTGGCACTTTCCCTATCCCGCACCAATTAGTAGGCTGGGACGAAGTCCCACCTTTAGCAAAGAAGGTGGGTCTCCGCTTCGCTCCGGCCCAGCCTACTAATTGGTGCGGGACGGTGGGCGTTACCCACCACCGTGGTTCAGTGGTGCTCGGACTTTCCTCTCCCCGCAAAGGGGGAGCGACCTTCCACCGGCCGACCGGTGTCTATTATACGACAAAATACCGTTGGGGGTCTTGTGAATCTGGCTTTTATCGTGGTAAAGAGAATATTGAATATTGAACAGAGAATTTCGAATTTTGAAGTAACAGAAAGAAAAAAAGACTCTGAATCCACGCTTCGGGTTTCATTTATTTTCTTTTTCTTCTTTTCACTTCGAAATTCAACATTCTTTGTTCAATATTCATTATTCAGAAAAAAGAGGAACCTGCCCCAGTAACACCACCTTGAAAAACTCGCCAGAAAAATTTGTCACACACCTGATTCACAGCTCCGGTTCTTCAAGCGGGACGGGGCAGTGGTCCTTCCGGTCGCAATCGTCGCAGTGTGCGCCGGTCCAGATTTCATCGAGCATATCAGCCACAGGGTCAATCAGGGCAAGTTCGTCGGTCCAGACACCGGCCTCGAAATTACGCCGGCGCGAACTCTTCGCACCCAGTCCCGCGCCGGTCAGGTTGGCTGAGCCTACGTACATCATCCGCCCGTCGGCGATAACGGCCTTGGCGTGAGCGCGCGGGCAGCGGCGCATTGTGAAGTTCTCCGGGACATGCCGCTTCAGCCGTTTCAACAGAGGCCCGGACGGTACGCCGCTGTGCAGCAGTCGTATCTCGACTCCGCGTTCAGATAGTTTCTCGAACACCTTCAGGATGCTGCGTGACCGGCCCGACCCGGACGGTACGTGCAGGTCTTTTACGTTGGCAGTGGCGATAAACAAACGATGGCGGCAACCTTTCAGCGCCTCGGTCAGAACGACCCCCAGATGATCACGGTTCAGAACAATTTTAATCACGGAAGATATATCGACTAGTCAGCAGCGGCATCGCCAGTCGGAAAAAGCCGTTACCCAAGCACAGCGACGGCGGCTTTGATTTGTTTGTCCGTAACGTCGTCGAATATGGCGACGCTTCCGGGGGCTACCGGGAGCACGAAGCGGACCACGCCGCCGAGCGCCTTTTTATCGTGGGACATGATTCGGCGCAGACAGTCCGAATCACGCGCGTCGGAAGGTAAATGGGGTAGATCGCCGAATTGCACAGGCAGAGACAGTTCGGCAAGGATTTTCCGCACCCTGTCGGCTGCAGACGAGTCGATAAGTGAGCGTGATTCAGCGATACCAAAAGCGGCGACCATCCCTAAAGCTACGGCCTGGCCGTGGGAAAGCACACCATACCCCGCCGCCGTTTCGATGGCATGGCCGATGGTGTGCCCGAAGTTCAGGTGCGCCCGCTCGCCGGATTCCCGCTCGTCGGCTGAAACAACGGAGGCCTTTATCGCGACGTTGCGACCGATTAATTCAGCAAGCGTATCGGCCTGGCCCGACGTGATTTTTTCGATATTGTCTTCGATGAAATCCAGCAACGCCCAATCGCGGATAGCGCCGTGTTTGACGCACTCCGCCAGGCCGGTGCCGAGTTCAGCAGCAGGGAGGGTTTTGAGCACAGCGGCATCGATAATCACTGCTTCAGGCTGGTAAAACGCGCCTATGAGGTTTTTCCCCGCCTGTGCGTTGAGGCCTGTTTTTCCGCCGACGGCGGCATCGACATCGGCCAGTAGCGTGGTCGGCACATTGACAAACGGCAACCCTCGCAATGCGGTCGCAGCCACGAAACCGCCCAGGTCCCCCACCACGCCGCCGCCCAGCGTAACAACGACGGAACGCCGGTCAATCGGCGGCTCCAGAGACAGTATCCTGTCCATTACGTCCTCGTAGGTCGCGAGGTTTTTGTGTTCTTCGCCGGCAGGGAATTCGATGACATCGCACCGCAAACCAGCATCGCTCAGGCTCGCCTGAACGGCATCGGCGTAGAGCGGTCTTACGTTCGAGTCGGTAATAACAACGACCCTGGCGTCGCTCGCAGCGGCAACTCTTCCGAGGTCGGCAAAAATATCTATGCCAACGGTAACCTTGTAAGATCGTCCCGGAAGGTCAACGGAAATTTCATGCGTTATCGGCATCTTTTTCTCTTTTTTCGGCCTGGTGTAATTCGACCTGTCGTCGGAGTTCTTCATCTACCTCGCCTGTCCCGCCCACTGCGCCGCCGTCGGGGCGAGTCGGTTGATATTCGCGCACGCCGGCGGCTCGCTGACGTGAAACGCCTCGCTTCAATCGC
>DAOVLV010000267.1 GCA_030631085.1 Planctomycetales bacterium
ATACGGGCAGAAGGGCGCACGGAAACGCTTCCAGTTCTCAAAACGGTAAAATTACCGCAAGACGAATATCACGAAGCCCCGGCGTCCAAATACGTCGGGGTTTCTTTATGAAAATAGGTACTGGGCATCGGGCACTTGGCATTGGGCATTGGTAGATGAAGGTTGTTTCGCGTCTTGCTGTTATATTGCAGGGTTTTATCGGGTCGATGGTTAAACAGAAATAATTATCATCAACCTTGTGCCACCAATGCCAAATGCCCGATGCCGAATGCCGTTCTTGCAGGAGTAAAAAATGTCTGAAAGTGTAAAAAAAATTCGTGTCGCTCTAATCGGTGGCAGCGGATACGCCGGATTCGAAGCCATCCGTCTGCTGCGACGACATCCAAACGCCGAACTTGTCGGTATCTTCGGACCACCTGACGAGGTCGGACCCATAACCGATTTCTACCCGTTGCTCGGCAAGACCGTCGAGATGCAGCAGGAGTTGTACGACATCTCTAAAATCGCCGGTCGGGCGGATTTGGCGATGCTGGCTGTACCGCACAAGGTCGCAATGAGTTACGTCCCCGCCCTGCGCGATGCAGGCGTCCGCGTCATCGACTGGTCTGCCGATTATCGCCTCAAAGACCCAGCCGAGTACGAAAAATGGTACTGCCCGCACACAGACGCAGCCCGCCTCGCCGAGGCTGTCTATGGCCTGCCGGAATACTACACCGATGCGATAAAATCGGCTGACCTTATCGCAAACCCCGGTTGCTACCCGACTTGCGCGGTCCTGGCCCTTGCGCCGATCCTTTCGGCGGGGCTTATCGAACCGGCTGGGATCGTCGTCAACGCCATCAGCGGTATCACCGGCGCGGGGAAAAAACCCTCGCCTGCGATGCACTTCCCGCACCGAAACGAAAACTTCGAACCATACGCCGTCGGAACACATCGGCACATGCCGGAGATGGAGCAGGTCCTCGCCAACATTACCGGCTCGCCGACAGAGATACTCTTCGTCCCGCACTTATGCCCGATGGACCGGGGAATGCTCTGCACCATCTACGCCAAGCCAACCGGCGACGCATCGGCTGAGAAACTGACCCAAGTTCTCCAGAATGCTTATGCCGACGCTCCGTTCGTCCGCGTCCGAACCGACGTCCTACCGGCTACGAAATATGTCGCGACGACCAACTTCTGCGACGTAGCCGCACGGGTCGAAAAAGATACCGTTATCCTTGTCTCCGCCTTGGACAACCTTCTCAAAGGCGCATCAAGCCAAGCCGTACAGAATATGAATATCATGTTCGGACTGGATGAAACGACGGGACTGTATTGACGGTAAAACAGGGACTTGGGACTTGGGATTAGGGACTTGGAAAAAAACCGTAGAGAATTAACAATGGCACAATCGCGACACATTACATTACCCGCCGGTTTTGTCGCCGCTGGCGTGCATTGCGGGATTAAGACCACAGGGGCCGAAGACCTCGCTGTAATCGTTGCGGAAAAATCCGTACCCACCGCGATCCTTACGACCTCCAACCAGGTTGTCGGCGCTCCGGTGATTTGGTGCCGGAAAATCCTTCCGAAAGGTTATGGGAAGATTCGCGGGATTGTCATAAACGCCGGTACAGCAAACGTTTGCACCGGTAAGCAGGGTCTTGCCGACGCCGAAAACATGGCCGGTCAAACAGCCAAATTAATCGACGCCCAAGCCGAGGAAATGCTGGTGGCTTCGACGGGCGTTATCGGCCATCGGCTACCAATGCCCAAGATTCGCCGTGGTATCTCCGCCGCTGTAAAATCTCTTGGTCGAAGTAACGATTCTGCCGTCGTCCGGGCGATTATGACCACCGACACGAAGGAAAAATCAGCCGTCGTGCAGACCCGCATCGGCGGCAAGACGGTAACGCTCGCCGGTATCGTCAAGGGAGCCGGGATGATCGCTCCGTCGCTGGCGACAATGATAAGTGTAATTACCACCGACGCCGACATCGCGCCAAGCCTGCTTTATCGAACGTTCAAAGCCGCTGTGTCGGAAACATTCAACGCCGTTACCGTCGATTCAGACCAGTCCACCTCGGACACTGCCGTTGTAATGGCGTCGGGTTTATCCGGTGCGCGAATCACCGCCGGCACGTCATCGCATAGAAAATTCGCCGCCGCTCTGGGTGAAGTCTGCCTGGCCCTTGCCCTTTCGACGGCGCGCGACGGCGAGGGCGCGACGAAACTGATTCAGGTTCACGTCAAATCCGCAGCCTCAAAATCTGACGCCGCTGCCGCTGCTAAATCCGTCGCCAACTCGCCGCTGTTCAAATGCGCCATCCACGGAAGAGACCCGAACTGGGGGCGTATCGTCATGGCTGTCGGGAAGAGCGCCGCGAAGGTTGACCTCGACAAACTTTCCGTAACTATTGGCGCCACAAGGGTTTTCGCCAAAGGCAGGCCTGTAAAATTCAGTCATCGCGCCGTTCGGGACTACCTCAAAAGCGATACGGTTGACGTAGAAATCGGCATGGGCTTGGGACGGGAAGAATTCACCGCCTACACCTGCGATCTCTCCGACGTGTACATCACCATCAACGCCGATTACCACACGTGAAACAAAAGGGCGTAGGGCATAGGGCGTAGGGAAAAACAGAAAAGCAAGGAGTAGAGATTAGGGAGATTTTGTTTTTCTGTTTTTCCCTATACCCTATGCCCTTATTCTTGTTTGTAAATATGTATGTTATATACCATACATTATTTACAGGCGGGGATACTCTCTGGACAAATCATCGGGCCGGTGGTAATCTCTGGTGCCATGAGCGAAACGATCGCAATTATCGGGGACGGCGCAATGGCAACCATATGCGCCGGGATATTGACCGACAACGGTTACACAGCCAGGCTTTGGAGCGCGTTCGAGCGGAACGCCGACGAAATGCGCCGCACGGGCAGGAACGAGCGATTTCTTCCCGGTGCGGTCCTGCCTGAGGGGATGGAGATTACGACCAACCCCGCAGAAGCGTTCGTTGATGCGACAATGGCAATCTCGGCGGTTCCTACCCAATACGCTCGCACGGTCTGGGAGTCTCTCAAGGCGCACTGTCCCGCTGATATACCCATATGCTCAGTCAGCAAGGGTATCGAGAATAAAACGCTTCTGCGCCCGTCGCAAATCCTCGCAGACGTGCTGACCGGTTCGCCTGACGGTAACTTACCCGTAGCGGCACTGTCCGGGCCTAGTATAGCCCCGGAACTCGTCGAAAAACTTCCCGCCACCGTCGTATCGGCATCGACGGACGAAAAACTCGCACTCAAGGTGCAGAAACTCTTCAAAACCGCCTATTTTCGCGTATATACAAATCCGGACATTATTGGCGTGGAAATATCGGCAGCGACGAAGAACATCATTGCCATCGCTGCCGGCGTCCTCGACGGCCTGCGGGCGGGCGATAACGCAAAAGCCGCTTTGTTGACACGGGGGTTGGTGGAAATTACCCGTTTGGGTATGGCGATGGGTGGGCGAAGGGAAACATTCTCGGGGCTGGCGGGCTTGGGCGACCTGGTAACGACCTGCATCAGTCCGCATGGTAGAAACCGGTCCTTCGGCGAGGCTGTCGGTAAAGGTCAAACTCCCGATCAAGCCCTTGCCGAGACGGATAGCGTCGTCGAAGGCGTAGCTACAACCACGGGCGTACTCGAACTGGCCCGTCAATACGGTATCGAAATGCCCATAACGCAAGCGGTACATGCTGTTATTTTCGAATCCCAAAACCCGCAACAAGCAATATATGATCTCATGTCAAGACCGCCCAAGGCGGAAGATTAGACCCCACCAATTTCCCCAAAGCATTGTTCCACGTGGAACAAAACCATGCCTCGCTTTAGCGAGGCATGGTTTTATTGTACACGTAAGGTACTTCATTAAATCTCAAAAATATCCTTGCAGAAGTATAAATGAACGGTACGCTATGAATACGTGATTGATTGTGTTCCATGTGGAACGCACTTTGTCGG
>DAOVLV010000355.1 GCA_030631085.1 Planctomycetales bacterium
GCTCTTCTCGAAGCCCGGAGTGGACGTCAGGAACGTCATGGTGCCCACGACCCGTCTGAGGCCTCGCTTGAAGTTGATTATCCCTATCGTATCGGACGGGGCATAAACGTTGTTTTCCTTTCCGGGCCAGGTCGCTCTTTTGCCGTCCAGGATGAATTCGTCGTGGTCTTTCCGGACAAATGCGCAAATTCGGCTCTTTCCGTGCATCCCCTGCTGGTTGACGTTCTCGACGGCCTTGACCTCAAGCCAGCATTTTTCGCCCTGGACGCGATAGGTTGTCGTTACCGGCTTGCCGGATTTGCGCCCCTCGCCGGCGTGTTCGATGATGATCTCTTTTTCGGTGTACTTCAGTATCTTCGGGTCCGTCAGCGTACCGTGACCGAAGTCCCGCAGCCCCCTCTCGTTCTGGAAGACCTTGTATATCTCGTTGCTATCGACGACGCCGAGGCGTTTTGGATCCAATATGTCCTTCGGCATGAAATTGATTGAGTCGCCCTTGTTGCTGAAGCAGAACAGGAAGAAGTACTCGTTTTCGAGCATTATGTCGCCGCGGGGCTTGTAGTCGGTTTTTCCGTAGGGCACGGGCGACCACTTGGGTCTGTCCTTCATCGCCCTGCCGGAGGGCATTTTCCGCATGTACTTCTTGTTGGTGTCCCATATCCGGACGGTTCCGGGTTTGGGCGGCTCGTATCCGACGGGTGTTCCGGGTGGTATCTTGATTCCCGGAACCGGTACGAAGACGGGTATTGCCGGCGTCGGCTGCGGCGCGGCGGGGACCTTGGTCTTGGCGGCGGCTTCGCTTGTGCCAAGATATACGTCATCGACAAAGAATATCGCGTTCATTTTCACGTCACGATCCCTCACGGCGTAAACGTGGAACATCAACACCACCCGGCCAGTCTCGGCCTTGGTGGTGAACGAACCGACGTACTGCGTCCACTTTTCCGTCGGAACCACCGCAACGGACGGAAACTTCACGTCCTTGCCGGTGCCATCGGTCTTGAAGCCCCACGGTCTGACGTTAATCTTTCGAGTAAAACCGCCACCCTTAACATAAAAGGAATAGTAGTACTTCGTATCAGGCTTGACGGGGATTGCTTTTTCGCTGCCTGTGTTCCAGCCGCTGGTCAGTCCCGCCGCCAAGCCTGCATTGACGGTATCGTTACTTCTGAAAGTCGTGATTTTCAGGTAGGTGCTACTCTTGCCGCTGTGATAGACCTTCTCGCTCCTGCCTGCCTCAGCCGGGGTGTTTCGATATTGCGACCATCCTTCCGGCAACTTTGCGGAGCCGGCTTTTTCCACCCCGGGGTTAGGGGCGATGTTGGTCGTCTCACGCTCGTCGGCGGCAAAACCCACCGCTGCAAACGTCAAAACCATCACAACCAATACCGCACTCGTCGCTCGCATTGCAATCATCTTTCATCTCCTCATTAAAATTAAAAAGAGTTTGACCGCGGAGTACGCAAAGACCGCAGAGAAAACTATTGTTTTTAACTCCTCTGCGATCTCTGCGGTTCATTTTGTTATGGTTTTAAAAGTGTCTTTGCGCTTCGACTTATTCGTATCTAACCCACATGGATATCAAACAGACTGCTCAAAAACAGATTTTCTCTTACTCCGGCGGCGGGGCTATGATCAGCCGCTCGGCGACTTTTGCGAGAAATTCCTTTTCCATTTGCGTAAATCTTATCCGCGTCGGTTTGGTCTGGCGTATGCTGACATGGACCCTCGTACTGGGACGTCGGGCGAAAATGTTAAGGTCGTTTGTAACCTTCAGGTCGTATTTGACTTCTGTTCCGAACAGGTCGGCCCTCGTACAACAAACATAGTACGGACGTGCATCGTCGTTGATAATGTCGGGCCTCCAGACAATGGCCTCGCCGACGGCGGCGTTCCAGACGGTGTTGTAATCAAACGGAAAGGCCGACGACGTACCACATCCCGTAATCGCCAGTCCAATAATCACAAGCAACAACGTCGTCAATAACATCTTGGCATGACACATAATCAACCTCCCGATGCCTGGGCCACCTGAACGTATGCCATCCGCACCTCGTAAAGGGCTGAATCCAGCAACTTCTTCTCCTGCTCCGTAAGGTTTCCGCTGGTCTTTTCTTCCAGGATCGAAAGCATGTCGATGTTGTGCTTGGCCAGTTTCAGGTCCAGGTATCGCTTTTTGGTCTGTGGGTCTTCGACTGCGCCGAGGGCGAAAAGAATCTGCGTAACAAGACTCGTAACCAACACGGAAAAACTCGCCGGCGGGATTTCTCTCGGCCCTTTTCCCGTCTCGTCGCCGGCTGGGGAGGACTCTTCCGCATCGGCAAGTTTCTGCTTCTCGGTTTCGGCCTGGTTCTTCCAGTCCTCGTCAACGATGATTTCAGGCTTGTCGCTCTCTTGAGACTCTTTCTCGCTCATGTTCGTTCCTCTGTTCGTTTAATAAATACCATAGATACCCATTTACGGATAAAAATGCAATCATCGAAATAAGCAGGCGTAGGCTGGGCCGAGCGAAGCAAGGCCCACCTTTTCCCCGCGAACGGATTAAGGTGGGCCTTGCTTCGCTCGACCCAGCCTACTGTTTCATCCGCTCTACGAACGCTTCATAATCGTCCATCGTGTCTATACCGGGCGTAGCCGACGCGACCACAGCCACGACAATGCGGTGTCCGTTTTCCAATGCCCGCAACTGCTCAAGTTTCTCCGCCTGTTCTGCCGGCATCGGCGGCATGGATGCAAACTCCAGCAGGAATTTCTTGCGATACGCGTAAATACCAAGGTGCAGCAGGTATTCAGCCCCCCCACCATCGCGGTCGTGAGGGATTTTCGCGCGGGAAAAATACATCGCGGAACCGTCGGAAGCCAGGACAACTTTGACATTATCGGGTTTTTCGGCGGTATCGGCATTCAGCGGCGCAGCCAACGTCGCCATCGGTGCGCCGGAATCCGTCAACAACGACACCAGCCGGTCGATGTAATCCGGTTTTATCTCCGGTTCATCACC
>DAOVLV010000320.1 GCA_030631085.1 Planctomycetales bacterium
CATCGCCTGACCCTTTCCTCGTTCATTTGCGAAGGATTGTACCCGCGCCGCCGACGCTTGTCGCTTCCATACCTTTGTCCTACATCAGCGACACGACGACGTTATAGCAGGCGTGAGCGCCGACGGCGATGCCGAAGCCGCGGGCGACGTAAAGCGTGGCAAGGTACGCTCCGGCAATTCCGCGAAAGACAAACAGCCGAAAGTCGAAAGCATCCGGGCCTATGAAATGATACAAACTGAAGCAAACAGACGTAGCCACGACGGCAATGACGGCGGAGGGTTTCTTCGAGACCTTCATCAGGTCCACGAGTATAAGCATGATGAGTCCGATCCCGGCCAGGCGGAAGAGGAACTCTTCGTATATCCCGGCTCCGATTCCCGTGAGGATTTCAACGGCCAGTGCCTGGTCCGCCCCACCGGCAGCAGCAAGCGACGCAGAGCCGATTATCCTCTCGGTCAGTATCGCCAGCCCGACCAGCGGCGCCATTTCGATTACACTTTCGACCAGCGTACCGCCAACAGCGCCGGCGTCGATGTGCCACTTGTCCCGGCTTATGATATGCCACGCCAGCAACACCACGATAATCAACCCTGCCGGCAGGAATCTCGCAGCCACACCAAGATGCCCCAGCACAACTGCGAGGTGTTGCGGAGCCAGGAGACGATCGCTGTAAAAAACGGCACCGACCTCATAGGCGACCAACAGGGGAAGGACAAAGGCCAGGCAGTTCAGCGGACGGTGCGTTTGGGCAAGATAATCCGATGCCGATTTACGAAAGCGACTTTTTTTCTTCGAGGCCATAACAACCAAAACTGATCCCAACGGGATTTGAACCCGTGTTGCCGGGATGAAAACCCGGTGTCCTAGACCAGGCTAGACGATGGGATCGTGTATTAGCATTCAGCAATCAAACTGCAAAATCCGAAATCCGAATTTCGAAATCCGAAACAATACCAAAATTCAAATGACCAAAATCCGAAACATAAAAAGACAAACATTCACTCCGATGTTCGATGTTTTGAACATTAGAAAATTCGAATTTCGAATTTGTTTCGTCTTTCGATATTCGGATTTTCCCTGCTACAGACTACTGAATACCGGCTACAAAATCAATGAGGGAGCTGGGACTCGAACCCAGAACCTACGCCTTAAAAGGGCGTTGCTCTACCAGTTGAGCTACTCCCCCGGCAATAGCATTCAGCAATCAGCAGTCAGCAGTCAGTATTCTGTAATCTGTACTCTGTATTCCGGTAATCCGGTCTTCCGGTCTTATGTCTCCATTACCTCTTTATTCTTTTCTTCGAGGATTTTGTCGATTTTCTTTCCGTGCTCATCGGTCAGTTTCTGGACTTCCTCTTTACATTGCGTTACGTCGTCTTCGGTGAGCAGATTTCCGTTCTTTTCCCTGTCGGCTGTTTTGTTGGCGTCGCGACGGATGTTGCGAATAGTTACCCTCGCCTGTTCAGCCATTTTTTTCAACTGCAATACCAAATGCTCTCTGCGCTCACCCGACAGCGACGGAATCGGAAGGCGGATGACCTTTCCGGCAGTGGCTGGGGTGATACCCAGTTCCGAAGTCAGAATGGCCTTCTCTATCGCCTTTACGCTGGATGGGTCGAACGGTTTGATTACGATCATGTCCGGTTCCGGCGCTGAAATCGACGCCAACTGCCGAATGTCCGTCGGCGAACCGTAGTAATCAACCTTTATATGTTCGACCAGCCCCGCCGACGCCCGACCTGTGCGGATTACCCGCAACTCGTCGTGAAAGAACTCGACGGCATGATCCATCTTCTCTTCGCATTCCAGCAAAATATCATCTATCGGCATGGCTATATCCTACAAACAGATCGAACCACAAAGGACACAAAGAACACAAATGACAAAAGATGATATAACAATTTTTCCGTTTTTTCTACTCTTTGTGTCCTTTGTGGTCTTTGTGGTTCAGATTTTTTCATCAGCCGAGACTATCGTTCCGACGTTTTCGCCTGCCACTGCCGAAGCGAGGTTGCCCGGTTTGTCCATGCGAAAGACGATAACCGGAACACCCGACTCCATGCACATCGAAACGGCCGATAAGTCCATCACGCCCAACTGCCGGCTAATAACGTCGCCGTATGTTATACGGTCGAACTTCTTGGCGTCCGGATTATTGGCAGGGTCGGCATCGAATACGCCGTCCACTTTTGTCGCCTTCAGCAGGACTTCGGCTCCGATTTCGCAGGCCCGGAGTGCGGCACAGGTATCGGTCGTGAAGAACGGATTACCCGTCCCGCCGGCGAGGATAACAACGCGCCTCGCCTCCATGTGCTCTATCGCCCGTCGTCGAGAAAACGTCTCGCAGACATTGGCCGTCGGTCTGGCTGACATAACGCAAGCCCTTACGCCCTGGGAAGTCAAGGCGTCGCCAAGGGCCAGGGCGTTCATTGTGGTCGCCAGCATCCCTATTGCGTCGGCGGTCGGACGCTCAATAATACCGGCATCGGCCAGTTTCTTTCCACGGAAGATATTCCCGCCGCCGACGACCAGTCCGATCTGCACGCCCATCTCACACACCGGCAGCAGTTCGGTTATGAAGGCTTCAATCGCCGACGGGTCGATACCAAAACCGCCCGAAGCGCATAACGCCTCTCCGGAAACTTTTATCAAAACTCGACGATATGCTGACTTACAAACCATTGGTTCCTCTAACAAAAGGATTTTCGCCACAGAGGCACAGAGATCGCAGAGGGGTAAAAAATTAAAGAAAAAACAAAAAATGAAATTCTTTTTTGATTCTATTTACTCTCTGCGTCCTCTGTGCCTCTGTGGCCCATTTTCTTTATTGTCCGATCTGGAAACGGACGAAGGTCGTTATCTTCGCGTCGCCCAGGATGTCTTTGACTTTTTGTTTCTCGTCCCTGACGAAGGGTTGTTCAAGCAGCGCGTTTGCAGCGAGGAACTTGTTGACCTTACCTGCCACCATTTTTTCGGCGATTTCTTCGGGCTTACCGGATTCGATTGCCTGTTCCTTCGCGAACTTCTTTTCCTTTTCGACGAGTTCGGCTGGGATGTCTTCTTTGGTCAGTCCGATCGGGTCTGCGAACGCGATGTGCATGCACAGGTCGTTGACGGCCTGGTCGTCGATTTCGCCTTCGATGCCGACGAGGACGCCGACCTTACCGTTATGGTGAATATAGGAGCCAATCTTCGGGGCGGTTACTTTTACGCCACGTGCATAGTTCATGTTTTCGCCGATCTTGTTGAAGCATCCCTGAACGGCTGCCGTTATTTCATCAGTGGCCTGAACATCGCCGTCGCGTGCACCGATGGCAAGGGACGCCACATTTTTGACCATGTCTTTGAATTCGTCG
>DAOVLV010000360.1 GCA_030631085.1 Planctomycetales bacterium
AGGCGTTATAACGAGAGAACCACCGTCCACCGTCAGATTAACCCGGCTGTCGGCGTCGATTCCGAGAAGGTCCATAATCACCTTGTCCAACAAAATCGCGTGGCTGTTGCCCACTTTGGTCAATGACTTCAGCATGGCGAATCTCCAAAAACACAGTTCGTTCTAACCATATTATAACACACCGGCAGGGTATTACAAGACAGATAGGATTTTTTGTGGCCACGAATACCTCGACCACGCTCTCGGCCCGGTCACAATCGAATCACGTTTTTATTGAATCGACCATAACGGCGCTGATCGGGCCTGCGATGATTATCGGCAGACAGGCTGCAACTATCGGGCTGAAACCCAAATAACGGGACAGGAAGATAAAGGCAAACGTCCCTCCGCCCGTCAGCAGCGCCAAGCCGGCGGACACCTTGATGTTCCGCTCGCGCGAGAGGATAAACGGGACGGTAATCAGCAGCAGGATGATATTGTTGAAGAAATCGGCGAACCGCGTGTACCTGACGAGCATGGCGCCCTCGGCATCGGAGACCGTATCTGCCTGAAGGCGCAGCAGGCGGGTCAGTTCGGCTGTGGACATGTACTCCAACCAGTCGCCCGACTGCCTCAATGCCAGTTCGCCGGGGTCCAGGTCGGACGAATAGACTAACCTTCCGTTGGTGAGCACCCATTGACGATTCTTTTTATCATAAGTCGCTTCCGTGGCAAGGAAGGTCGCTATTTCCCCGACGCCGCTTCGATGATAGGTGAAACGGGCGTCGTGTATAACGGTCCCCGTAAGTTTTCCGTCAATGACCTTCAGGTCCATTTGACCAACATTGATGGTCAATCCGACAGCGAGGTCTTTAAGCTCGACACCTTTGACCGCCGTTGCCCGTCGCCAGTCGATGCCTTTGTTTTTCGGGTCGTTGCGCACCTTTTCGATGATATGTTCAGGCCCGATGCGAGAGGGGACGGATTCGGTCTTCGGCGACTTCAGCCAGCCCTCGACCTTCATGACGGCATGTTTTTTCTCTTTTACCTCATTTTTCTTTTGGGTCACATCTTCAGGCACCGCCGGAGCAAAGACCCACCCGCCAGCCGAAGCGTCATAGACCGCCTCCGGCCCGGTAATGTGCCCAATGTACGCGAAACGTTCGTCGCGCAGGAAGATTATCGGTTTGTCCAACCGCCCCCGGACAGGGTCAAACCTTCCGGAGTACCAGGCGCTTTTTTTGGCATCGATTACCACACGGATGCGGAAGGAACTGATTCCGGTTACGTCGTCGCGTTTTCGTATCAGTTTATGCTTGGACGGAGGAATCAGCAGTTCGGTATCCACTATTACCAGCAGGTTCAGCACCATTGCGCAGATGACCATCGGCAACAGTACGCGGTACAGGCTCACCCCGCTGGCGAGAACCGCCGTCAGTTCGTTGGTATGATTCATCCGCCAAAGGGTAAAGGTCGCCGCTACTACGATGATCACGCCGCCCAGTTGCCGGAAATACACCAGCGACTGAAACGCATAGTACGTGCTGATTTCGGCGACTATCATGCCGAAGGTCTTCTTACCAGGCCCGCTCTCGGCGAACTCGTCCATGTTGAAGAACAGATCGGACGCTACGCGCAGCAGCATAATCGCCAGCAGGCACAGCACCGCGCTGATGAGGAAGTTCCTGATAATGTATTTATCGAGCGTTTTCATGATTTAGCGTTCAGCGTTCTTTTCTTCTTCTTTTGCTGATTGCTTTTTTATCTTCTCATTGCGACGGCATAGACATATGCGGTCGCTCCGGCCATGGCGGCAATTCCACCCCAGATTACCGCAATGCCGTATCCTTCCGGCACGCCCGGATTTGCGATAAGTTGCTTACCCATCAGCATCAGTACAATCACCGCCGACGCCGGTCCGGCGCTTATGGCAAATGCCACAAGGGCTTCGCCGCCGCGGAAGACCAATCCCAAAGCCGCTCCCAGCATTACCATCAGCAGACAACTGATACCGTAAGCCAGACGCTGGTGCATTTCGGCGCAGACCTTGGACCTGATCCTGGGGATAATGCCTTCATGCACGCCCGCAATCATATTGCGGACCTTTGGAGAATCAGTGTAATTGTCCGTATTCTCGTACAGATCGTTCGGGTCGATCCCCTCGCTTTGAGCCACAATTTCAGCGGGAACGGCCAGGGAACTTATATCATACCGTCCGCGATGCTGGGCGTTCTCGATCCGCTCGCCGGCGCTGACGATCGTTACGTCATTCAGCACCACCGTTACAAACGCGACGGAGCGATCCTCGTCCCATACAGCCCGGACATACGCGCTGGCGGACCATAAGCGCCGTTTGAGCCGACCCCCGCCGTACTGGCGGACGAGAACGGCGTACTGTTCAGGACGACCCCGCGAAGGCCTGGTCGAAGCGCCCGCCGGCGGAGGCCTTCGCAGACGAACCTCGCTACCTTCGTGCAGATTCGCCTCGGTCGCCTCTATCACGATGTGATCGCCTTCAACCTCCGCGCCCGGAGGCGCGAACTCACGAAGGGATTCGTATTTGCCGCTACTTTTGATTCGACGGACGACATCCCTGTAAAAATTCTGGATGCATACTTCACGTTTGATCTTAATGATTTCTTTTTGCACGGCGGGGCTGCTTTTGGGATCCGCCCATGTTCGGCAAAGCCTGGTCCAGTCGTAGAATTTCGGCTCGTCTTTCATGCTCGGAAGGTCGCCGCGACGAAGCCTGGCGGCATCCGCCATAGTTACATATCCGCCGCCCTGGCTGAGAAGGGTGGGATTAGTCGGATGAAATTTCACGAACATCTCACCGTTACGCTCGACGAATTCAAGTTCGGCGCTGGCTGCCACCAGGCACTTGACGTCGTCGGGGTCGAAGTAATCCACGCCCACCACGCCCTCAACCCATCCGCCCTTGGGGTCAACCCGGTCGGCGTGAAACAG
>DAOVLV010000204.1 GCA_030631085.1 Planctomycetales bacterium
GGTTCTTTGCCGCCGCCGAAGCGGGCGAAGGGCGCAGAGATAATCTTCGTACTTAACCCCTCTCCGATATGCTGCCAACCGGCTGGGTATCCACCCCAGCAATTGGTCGCGTATGGTCTTGCCTTGAACGGGTCAGGCCAGGTCATCAGCCATATCAGGTCGGCGTCCATGATAAGGTCCAGCGACATTCGTGAATTGTCCGGCAGCCAAACTCCGTGCCCACCGGCCAGTCTCGTCCCCCCCTGCTGCTTCCATGCGTCCACGACGTAATCGCATTTGTGCATCGCCCCGTCCGGGACGATTGAGAACCTTGACTCACCGTGCATCCCCTGTTCGTTCGCGTGCTTTACCGGAATGACCTCGAACCAGTCCTTCCCTGCCCGGACGCGATATTGCGTAACGACCTTGATCTCCATACCGCCCCGCGTGTACGGTATCGAGTCGCTTTCGACCGTGATCTCGCCGGGGCGGTTCTTGATGATCCTGCATTCGCCGCAGCCTTGGCCGAAGCATCTGACCCTTCCCGGCGCGTTGTTCCAATAGTAGTTCACGCCTTCTTTCAGGACAATGGAGGCGTCGTAAGAGCGGTAGAGTTTGTTATGCCTGGAAGGAGTCCCCTCCGGCGTCGTTTTGGCGTAAAGGACCGCCGCACTCGAACGAAGCGCCACCCAGAAACTCTTACCTTCGATGGCAGGGTCGCCCTTGAATTTGTAGTCGGTGGTTCCCCAGGGAACCTGGACCCACTTGTCCCGGTTCTTCCAGGCGTCGAAACCGAAGTATCTTTGGCGATACCCCGTATCCCAAAGGCGGACGACGTCCGTCGCGGGCGAATAACCCACAACAGCCGGCCCTTTCGCCTGGGCGGGTGTCTGGTTTGTGGCCTGACATCCCGTCAGAAACAATATGCCTGCTACTACCAGTGGCAAACCTTTGCAGACGCGCATAGTCATAGTCATTACCTTTTATTAACACAAAACGTTTCGCCGGGTATCGTGGCTGGGATGATTTATTTCCGCCGCGTATTACCGGCAGGCTTCTTATCCAGTATAGATTGGCGATAGATATCCATCGGGGTGTAAATATCTTTACCCGTGTCTTTGGTCCGGTCATAGAGGTATATCAGCACGTACTCCAGTTTTCCGGAGGCCGGTGGTTTGAACGTCAATTCTTTTTTGCCAACGCCGTCGGCGCTGATTGTTATCGGCGTGGTGTGGAACTTTCCGTCGATTCGGGTGACCATCCGCCACTTGCCCGCGTACATAGGCCACCACGGGCCGTTCGGCTTGAACGGGCTGCTTGTGATCTTTCCCCTCCTCTTCTTGTACACGTATTTCCACTTGATCGTGAAATTTTCGCCTTTTTTTACATCCGAGTCGATCTTCTGGTAGTGCCAGTATCCGATCCGCAGGATGCCGATAACGACCTTCTTGCCCTCGAAATACGCATACGGAGCCGAGACCACCCGCCAGCACGTCCCCTCGCCGATGCGGCTCCATCCGGCAGGATAGCCGTCGATCTGCGTATTCAGGCCAAACCGCTTTTTCTTTCCCGGAACCACCATCATCGCCCAGATCGTGTCGTCGTCCATAATCGGGTCAAGCAGCATGTGGCTGGTTGTCGGCGGTGCGATCCACTCCGTTCTTTTCTTTCCGGGAAGGTCCTTAAGCGAGTCGAAGGCATAGTCCTGGCCGCTGCCGGCGGCTTCGGGACAGATGATGATGCGACTTTCTCCGTGCATGCCCACCATCGTCAGATGCCTGACGGGCGTCAGTTCCACCCACGGCTTTCCGCCGAGCAGTCGCCACCTGCCTACCCTGTCGCCGAGTCCTTTCGGCAGTTTGACGGAGTACTCAACGACGGCCTCTTTCGGGCTGTTCTTCAACACCCGTATGTGATTCGTCTTGCCGTGGTAGTACCCCTTCTCTTTCGTGCTGAAGACCTGGTAGAGTTTGTTGCGGCGCGAGGGCGTACCGTCCGGCTTCTTCTTGGCGTACATCTTGGGGGTCAGCGCGTCCTCGCCCCAGGCGATGTCTATGTAGAAATTCGATCCTTCGAGCACTGTGTCCCTGGTAAGGTCGATCTTTGCCGAACCGTAGGGCGATTGCTTCCATTGCCGGCGGTCCTTCCACTCGACCAGGCCCATCCTCAAGCCGGGGCCGTAGCACTTGCCCGTGTCCCATATCCGCACCGTCCCTTTCGGGAGGGCGCAATAGCCGGTTTTGGGCGCGACAGTCGCGGGTTTAGACGCCGGGGGCTTGTCGATAGCGGAACTGCGCGACGAAAGAGCGGCAAACATAACGACCACAGCCAACAGTACGATTATTGTTCGTCTCATCAGCATTTCTGTTTCCTTTCCTTATGTGCAGTATATTTGATCTTTATGGGGAGACGATCTTGTCGATTTCCTTGCTTTTCGCATCATCCAACGGCCTGGGCTGGTGGGTGTCAAGAAGCGCTTGGGCCTTCTCGCTCGCCCTTTCGGTTATGTCTTTGCCGCCCCTGCCGAACCAATTGTCGTAATTGTCGCGTTCCAGCAATTCAGGATACCAGACTTCCTTCTTGTAATTCTGTAGTGTGTGTTCGTGTCCCATGAAGTGCCCGCCGGGGCCTACCTCGTCAATCACTGTCAGTATGTCTTTGGACAGGTCAAAGTTCAGCCCCTCCTGTATCCGCTTGACCAGCCCTATGATCTCGTTACATATCGTAAGTTGCGCCGGAGAAGCGGTCATGCCGGAGTCCATGTAACCGACGTCGTGGATCAGATTGTTGCCGCTCAAAGCGGCCATTACCAGACTACCGGCGGCTTCGGCGCCGCTCTGGGCGTCGATTACCTTGCTGTCTGTGGCTCCGGCGGTGCCGAAAACCGGCAAGCCATAGTAGCGGGTCATCTCGGCCACTGCTAAATCACCCAGTTGCCACTCCGGAGAATTGTAGGTAAAGACCATCGTCTTCATGTCGAACGTCGTAACGTTTCCTCCGGAGATGAACGGCGCGCCTGGCTGGGTGAGTTGGTGCATAACCAGGCCGGCCAGAGTTTCGGCGTTGGCCAGCGCCAGCGAGCCGGACATACTCACCGGCCCGCTCGCCCCCATCATAATAGCGGCGACGTAGATAATCGGAATGCGATGCTCCGCGGAAAACATAAGCCGGCGCACAGCCATCGCGTCGTGCTGAAGCGGCGAGACAAACTGACCATAGACGACGTAATTCGGCCTCTGGGAAAACGCCTCTTTCCCGCCGGCAAGGACGCAGGCCATCTGATGGACCGCCTGCTGGGTACGGTCGTCCTCGCCGAAGATTGTCATAACCGCCGGCTTGGTGCTGTTGCGCACAATCTCCCTGTACTGCATGGGTTCGATCATATCTGGAGACACGTCTTCGGGCAGGGCGTTGGACATGATGAAGTCGATATTTTCCAGCGCGTCGCATAGTTTGGCCGTCAACGCCACATCCGACAAGACCGATCTGCGACGGTCGCCGGTCTGCAAATCCAGTGTATATTGAAGGTCCGAACCCGTGCCGAAGTAAGTGGCCCCTGCCTCCAGCGTCATCGCAGACTCGCCTTCGCGGTCGAAGATTTCAACCACGTGCGGCACTGTCTTCAGCGCCTTTTCCACCAAGGCCGAGGGGATGCGAACGCGCAAGTCGTCCGTAATCTTCGCTCCGGCTTCGCTGAGCAGGCGGCGAGCCTCCGGAAGATGGCAGTTGAAGCCGGTTCTTTCCAGAATATCCAGTGCGGCGTCGTGCAGGCCCGCCTTTTGTTTCTCGGACAGTAAGGTCAGCGTCGGCCTGGCAATTGAAAAGTCATCCATTCAAGTTTCCCTTTGCGTAAGTGTTTCCATGATTCAACCGTGAAGTACCTATATCATTCCTGTGCTACTTGAGAGGTTTCTTGCCCAGTATAGCCTGGCGGTAGATATCCATCGGGGTGTAAATATCTTTACCCGTGTCTTTGGTTCGGTCGTAGAGGTAGATAAGCACATACTCCAGTTTTCCGGAGGCTGGCGGCTTGAACGTCAGTTCCTTCTTGCCGACGCTTGCTTTATTGATGGTTATTTCACTTGTGTAATACTTTCCGTCGATTCGGCTGATCATTCGCCACTTGCCCGCGTACATAGGCCACCACGGGCCACCACTATTGAACGGACTTCCAGGAAGTTTGCGATTGTGGACATACTTCCACTTGACGGTAAAATCTTCGTCCTTTTTTACCTCCGAGTCAATCTTCTGGTAGTGCCAGTACCCAATGCGCAGCACCCCGATGACGATCTTTTTCCCCAGGAAGCACCCATACGGCGCTGATATTACCCGTCGGCACCGCCCCTCGCCGATCTTCTGCCAGCCGGAGGGCCAGCCGCCGACGCCGATGTTGAGATTGAACCGTCTGGTCCGCCACTCCAGTGGCAAGCGTGGGCTGGTCTTGTCCTCGTCGGGCTTGGCCGGCGAGAGCATCATCGCCCAGATAGTGTCGGCGTCCATGGCAAAATCAAGCAGGATGCGGCTGCTCGCCGGAGGCTTAACATTGCTCTTACCGGGCATATCCTTCAGAGAATCGAAGGCGTAATCGCTGCCGTCTTCCATTGCTTCGGGACAGATCATAATACGGCTTTCGCCGTGCATCCCGATCTGGTGGCACTGCTGAATCGGCGTTATCTCCAGCCAGGGCTTTCCGGCAAGCACACGGTAGGTGGCGATGATCTGGGCGGTGGCCCCACGCTTGCTCTTGCGCCTGCTCGCACCCTCCACTATCGCTTCTGTGGCGGTGTTCTTCAGGACCTTTACGTACCCTCTGTTCGAGCCGTGGATATTACCGGATGGGTGCGGGATGCGCTTGGGGTCGA
>DAOVLV010000405.1 GCA_030631085.1 Planctomycetales bacterium
CAATCACCCCACGGTGCCATTACCAGTACCGGAACCACCGCCAGCATCAGAATGTTTCTTTTTAGTCGTCGCATAGTTACCTTTTTTACCATTATTACTGCTTCCCGTACACCTCTAATCCGTTGTGTGTCTCCACCACAAGTCGGCCTGCCGTTATCGCCGGAGACGACAGTAGTGCGCTCCGAGCGTATCGCTGGGCACGATTGATACCATTCGCATCGGGCAGCGTGAGTTTCTGAACAATCTTTCCCTCGGTGGTTTCGATTATCATCGCGACAGGAGAGTTCCTATGACCCCGTTCCTTGATCGTCGTGCAAAGATGATTCTGCCCGACCTGAAGAGGCATAATGAAAGTGCGTACTGATCGTGCCGGTTGAGCCATGAGGTCCGCCGACCACAGCATCCTGGCCGATGTCAGTTCGAATGCGTTCAGGGTCGCCGCCATGCCTTCTGATATGCGCCCGGTTACCGGTAAGTGCCGCAAGTAGGCTCGCGTATCCGTTATGACATAGAGGCGATTTCCGACAATCACCGCCCCGATCGGCGTGGAGGATTTACACTGGAATGTTCGCACGATTCGCCCGTTATCCGTCAGGCTTCGCAACTCGACCACATTACTGCCGACAGCGGGTGAGACTATCACGTGCGTATCGGTAGCGCCTATAATCGCCTGCCCCGACGGCATGTCAATCGACCATATCGACCTGTCCATTCCCAGGATAGGCTCGATTAGTCGAAGCGATTTCCCGTTGCAGACCAATATCAATCCTTCCGGCGTCAGGTGCGCCTGACCGTTCCGACTCATCGAAATGCGTCCCAGCAATTTCCCCGTGGACATATCAAACGCGACAGCCTGTTTCGTATTCCCCCGACTATGACTAACCAGAAGAATCCCGCCGGATTTCGAGGACTCCTCTCCGGACGTAATCTGCGGCGGAGCCGACCAGTTAACCCGCCCGGAAGATACCCTGCCTTCCCAGGTTTCTTTACCGTTGTGCATGTCCAGTACGATAATTTTTCCTTCGTACGTCTGGACTACCAGCCGATTCCCACCCATCGTCGTGGAATGAAGTCTGGACACTATCTTTTCGCTGCTGCTTCGACGCCACAGGACCTTCCCTGTTTTCGCGTCCGCGCCGATAATTCCTCCCCTGTGGAACGCGACTACGAGCACCGTTGAATCGTCGGTCAAACCGGACCGGAGTACATAAGGCGTGCTCGTGCGAAATATATTACGCGTATCCATTACCGCAGCGGTCTTCCACTGAATCGCTTCTTCGAATGTCGCAGCGGCTGGGTTGAACCTTATGATCCCCCCGCCGAAAAGCAGGAACAGACTCTCGTCGCAACGCACAGGCTGACCGTCATCCCCTCTGAGAATCACAGTGGCTTCCGACTTCGGACCTCTGAATATCTGCTTCAGCGGCGCGGTAATCGGTCCGGGCAGATTCGTCGTTATCGTTCGCGGCGGAGGAAGTTGCGCCGTCAGACGCTTGAGAATATCACCGGTCTGACCTGAAACGTCCGCAAAAGAAGCCCTTATATCAGGCGACAACGTCTCCAGCCCGCGCAACCCAAGCCACATCAGCCTCGGACTCACTCGCTGATAGATCATCGCCATACCCAATTCGGCGGAGGCATTCAGCCCGCTATCGCGGTACTCTCGCATGAGTCGAGCAATATCCCGTCCCGCCAGGGACAGCGATTTTCGGTCGGCAGGGCTTTTTAATCGCAATGCCTGTCGGTAGCGGGATTCCGCCGCCCGCAGCAGCGCCAACGGCGCTGATGTGCTGTGTCGATAAGTGTCGGCGACACGCACCATCGCATCCGGGTCGTCGGAGGCAACCGCGTCAGTCAAAGCCGACGCCGCCTTCGTGTCAAAAACGCTGTAGCATTCACGTCCGTGCCTGGAAATCAGGTCCTTTATCATCCGATTCCCAAGTTCGTATCCGACGAAGCGTTTGGTATCGACGGTGTCGCGGACGAAGCCGTCGGCGTCGGCTCCGATCTGAACGTCCGCCAGATCGACTTTGGGATATTTCTCCGTAACTTCATGAGCCAGTTCCACCGCTCGGACAACGGCTCCGTTTTTACTGTAATACTTCGCCAGCCTCATCAGCATCTCACCCCGACTGCGATCGCTGTAGGCGTATTCATGGGCCTTGTTGTATAAATCGAGCATTACCGATGAGTTTGACGCCTTGTGGTCAGCCAGGGAGACATACGTCCTGTAGAGCATCTGACTGGTCTTGGACAGGAGAACATTGTTGCCTCTTTCTTC
>DAOVLV010000202.1 GCA_030631085.1 Planctomycetales bacterium
CGCGCTGGTTATACCTTTTTCCAGCGCGCGGGTGTAGGAGGCCTGGATCGTAGGTCCGTCGGCAATCGGATCGGAAAACGGGATTCCCAGTTCCACAATCCGCACGCCGCGAGCCTCGAAATCCTTCAGCAATGCAGCCGTCGTCTCAAGGTCCGGATAACCGGCAGTGAGAAAAGGCATCAACGCCTTCCTGCCCACAGCACGAAGTTCGGCAAACGTTTCAACCAAACGATTATTCTGCAATTTACTCATATCTGTTTTTGTTGTTTCTAAATTCGTGTAATTCGTGAAAATTTGTGTAATTCCCGCCTTCGCCAAGGCTACGGCGTGGCAAGCGTGGATCATTTCTTCCGTCGTTCCAAAATCTCGGCTACCTCGTTGCAGTCCTTATCACCTCGACCTGAGAGGTTTATAAGGAGAATCTGCTCGGGCTTCATTTTCGGAGCGATTTTCATTGCTTCGGCGACGGCGTGTGCTGATTCGAGGGCGGGGATAATCCCCTCAGCCCGCGAGAGCGCCACGACGGCATCGAGGGCGTCATCGTCGCTGCACGTGGTGTATTTTACCCTGCCGCTGTCTTTCCAGTATGCGTGTTCAGGCCCGACGCCGGGATAGTCAAGCCCAGCCGAGACGCTGTGGACTTCTGCGGTCTGACCGTCGGCATCCTGAAGCACGTAACTTCTGGCCCCGTGCAGCACGCCCGGCTGCCCGGCCACCAGGGACGCGGCATGGTCGCCAAGACCCATGCTCCGCCCGCCGGCTTCGACGCCGATCATTTCGACGGTTTCATCGTCGATCATCGGCACGAAGATACCGGCTGCGTTCGATCCGCCGCCGATGCACGCGACGATAGTATCCGGCAATCGGCCTTCGATTTGGAGCATCTGCTCGCGTGATTCGCGTCCGATGCAGCATTGAAACTCGCGGACCATTTCCGGGAACGGTGCAGGCCCGACGACCGAGCCGAGTATGTAGTGCGTGTGCTCGACCGACCCCATCCAGTCACGCATAGCCTCGTTGCAGGCGTCCTTGAGCGTCCGCTGACCGGTGGTAACGGGTATGACACGAGCGCCCAGAAGTTCCATGCGAAAGACATTCAAGGCCTGTCGGCGAATGTCCTCTGTGCCCATATAGACTTCGCATTCCAAACCAAAGACTGCCGCTGCCGTCGCGGTCGCCACGCCGTGCTGGCCTGCGCCTGTCTCGGCGATGACCCGCTTTTTGCCCATTCGCAGCGTCAGCAGCGCCTGGCCAAGGGTGTTGTTTATTTTGTGCGCGCCGGTGTGGTTCATGTCCTCGCGCTTGAGATAGATTTTCGCCCCGCCGAGTTGCTCGGTCAGACGACGCGCGAAGTACATCTCGCTCGGCCTGCCGGCGATTTCACGCAGACAACGGTCGAACTCGACAATGAAGGTCTCATCGGCCATCGCAGCGCGATACTCGCGCTGCAACTGCGCCAATGCCGACATCAGCGTTTCAGGCACAAACTGCCCACCGTAAGGTCCGAAGTAACCGGAATTTTCGTTTTCAGACATAATTCAAATCATTAAGCGTTATTTCAATCCCATCTCGTGGAGGTTTTCCAGCGAGATTTTCAGGGATTCGAACGGGTCGCGCCCGTAGCAATCATCCTGCTCGACGCAGTACCATTCGACTCCGGTGTCCTTAGCAGCCGACAGAATCGCCGGCCAGTTGAGGTTGCCCTCGCCGATCTCGGCGAACCGTTGTCCGTCGGGTCCGATGACCATGTCCTTGACGTGCATCATCTGCATCCTTCCGGGGTATTTGCGTATCCATTCGGCGGGGTCGCCTCCGCCGGACTGGACCCAGTAGGTGTCCAGTTCGGCCTGGAGGTTCTTCGGGTCGGTGTTGTCGTAAAGTATCTCCAGCCAGGTCTTATCGCCGGCTTTGGCGAACTCGAAATCGTGGTTGTGATAGGAAAGCACGATACCGGCCTGGGCGAGTTTGCTTCCGATCTCGTCGGCTTTGGACGCAAAGGCCGGGATGCCGTCGTGGTTTTGATATTCTCCGGGCATCGAGGCTATGGCGGTGTGCTTACATCCCCAGAGGTGATGCTCTTCAATGAAGGCGTCGAGTTCTTCTTCGAGCCTTTCCAGCGAAGTATGCGAAGAGGCGCAGATGAGTCCTTCGCCTTCGAGGATTTTCGCCACCTCGGCAGGGTCGCACGGTCCAAAGCCGGAAACCTGGACGGCTTCGTAGCCGACGGCTTTGACCTTCGCCAGCGTTTTGGCGATATCGGCGGGCGTCTTGAGAAACTCACGAAGCGTGTACATTTGTACGGCGATACAGGAATGACTCATTTTGGTATATCTCCTTTTTCGTAGCATGGCCGTCCCGGCCATGCTTTCTTTTCACGCACGGGCTTTGGCGCCCGTGTTACGATTTATCACCGGACAGTTTGGTTTCGTGCATTCGGCTGCTAAGCCAGAACCCCGCTACTGCTCCGCCAGTTCCCAGTGTCATCCAGTCTATCGGCAGAGCGGCTCGTAGGGGAAGGTTTTGCGCGACCATTTGCGCGGCATACCAGTTGGAGTTCCCGTCGCTACCCAGACCCGCCCATCCGAATCCGAAAACCAGCACCGCCATAAGTATCGGACCAAGCAACAGCGGGGCTGATACACGTATTGGAAAAATCTGATGGGCCACCACCGAAGCGACGAAGAAACTCGCCGCCAGTGCGAAGGCGATCTGTCCGCGGTCTGTTGACCTGAAGGTTACCACCAGCAGCAGCATCGCAATTGCCAGTTCCATAACAACGGCTCCGGCGGCATGGGTCGCCTGCGTTTTACCGGTTTGACTCTCGGCGGTTTTCGCCGACGGTATCGGTGCGCCCCAGGTCAGATTGGGGAACGAGCGTCGCATGCCTGCCCGGACCAGACAAATGACTACCATAGCGCCGAGTATCACGGCTACCATTGCAAGTACTTCGGCCACCAGCAGCGCGAAGAGTTTGCCGAAGTGCCCATCCCATTGCCACAGCAGCATTCGCATCGGGCCGCTGGCGAAACTGAATCCCGCCGCTCCGATAATCGTCGCCAGAAGCGCGCCTTCGGGTCTGGCCGAAATCGTCATCGCAGCACAACAGGCCGATATTATCCAGACCGCACAAGCAAAGATTGCAAGTCGTCCGTAATCGCCCATCGGAACAAAGACAACCGCCCCGCCAGGTTCCCAGGGCCGAAACGCCGGTGCGATGAGAAAATAAACAGCCGCCAACGCCCCAACCGATGCGATCTGCACCTGTAACTTTTCCAGAAAATGCCGCCTGTGATGACTCACGTTTCGCGTTCCTTTCGGGTGCTTCGCAATTCCCGCTCGCGCCGGAAGAACTCCTCAGACAGTTCACCCGCAACGGTGTCGTTCTTGACGGCGCCGATGAAACGCGCCAGTCCGTTAATCATAGCCTCGGCGAAGACCTTGCCCTTCTCGGCTGATGCTTTCCGGGCGTCGCCGGCGTAATGTTCCGGATAGTCGGCGTACCAGCCCATCGTCGAAGAACCGGGCTTGATGTGGTCGAGTCGGCCCAGAGCGCCGCCGGTCTGCCCGACCAGGGCGTCCATCTTCACCAGGTCGGGACGGTGAGCCATTATCAACGATGTTTCACTCTCACCGGCATGGTGGTCTTCGGTGGTCCAGACCTCCTTGCGAAGGTGGGCGAGGTCCTCGTCGCTTATGCCGGCATCGTAGTACAACGAATAGACACTGTAGGGTTTTTCTTCGTCCAATTGACTTTGGCAAAGGTATTTCACCAGTGCGCCATTTCCCCCGTGGCCGTTGTAGATGATTATTTTGGTGAACCCGTTCCGTCCGATCTCGTCGAGGACAGCCAGCATCACTTCCAGCAGCAGTTTCAGAGGGATGGCTATCGTTCCGGGGAAGCATCTGGCTTCGAGGATTTGCCCGAGGAACCACTGTGGAAAGACCACTGTCGGTTCGCGCCGGGCCGCCTGGGCGGCGACGTAATGGGCGTCGATCATGTCGGTACCGAGCGGCATGTGAGGACCGTGGCGCTCCAGAACGCCCATCGGCAGCACGCACGTCCGCCCGCAATCAACAACGGCCTTTGCAAATTCATCAGCGGTAAGTTCTTCCCATAGCATTTTTCGGCTCCCTGTCAAAAGTTCCCAAGAGGGCATTTTGACCTATAAAGGCTGCTTGTCAAAGGCAAAACACTTATGGAACGAGGCGGAGCGTCTCGACGATCTTGCCGTCTTGTCGGATTTCTACTATCGGAAGGGCGATGCCTGCCTTTGAAAGCAGCAGGTCGTAGCGTAACCGGCCGCGAGTGAAGGTAAATCCCGGCTTGGTTCCCATCGGAGCAGCAGAGCGAATTGCCGCCGGTTTAATGTCGTTTTTCGCCACCGTCAGCAGGACCAATGCCTGTCCCTTGAACGACATCTCAATCCGCCATGAACCATGCTCGGCGTCGGGTTTTTTCTTCGTAGGCGGATAGTTCCTGCCGCTGACGAACGATTCCTTCCCCGGCCCGCCGATGATTTCCATCTTGGGTTTTACAGGTAAAAGAACCTCTCCGATAAGTTGCCCGCCGCTGTGTGTGATAATGAATTGGTCGCCGTCGATTTTCGGTTTGTCGAGGCTGTGGATGACCCACTTCGCTTCAGCGCCGGGCTTTTTTGTCTCCACACGGTCGAACACGACGAATGTGTCGATAGCCTCCGGGCCGGGGGTTCCGGGGCGGAGATGATAAAACGCCCGAATCGCCTTACTGACCTTGGCGGGCGAATAGGATTTCGTCGCGTCGCCGACAGCGGCTGCACAATACCGGCCGGTCTTGAATGCGATAATTTTTCCGATGTCGGACTC
>DAOVLV010000077.1 GCA_030631085.1 Planctomycetales bacterium
CCGCAATCTTTTTCAGATCGCAGGGCCGATACGTTCACTTTTTCGTACCCACGATCCGTCAGCGCAGCAATAGGGCCGATAGTAGCAGGTTCGGTCTGTCGCTGTAACGGATCATGGTTATCTCTCGCTGTTGATTATCGGCTCATTCGGCGTGTGGTCAAGATTAATTTTACAGAGAACCCGCCGCAGAAAACTTTACTTGTAAGTTTCGCCGAAGGCTCATCGCCTGTGGCGGTCCCATGAGACCTCCACGTTGTTTGACAGCATCCCCAGGAATAAACCGCCGACCCGGACGAATGCGCTTTGCCGCAGGCCTTCGCGGTCGGCCACTTCGATACGGAAGACTACTTGCCCCCTGCCGGTAACCCAGAAGAAAGGCCCGCGACGAATCCAGCGATATTCCTTATGGATGATGTGATAATCGTTACGAGCGGCCCAGCCCTCAAGAAGAATGTTGGCGCGACGATAATGCCAAACCAGTAGTGCGATGGAAAGGGGGATAGCAACAATAAGAATTATTACTGAAAAGCCTTCCATTTTTCTACACGAGCACCAATTAGTCGCTTTCAAGCAGGTCGCTTACCCGCTCGGCTGTCATTCCGGCGATGCGAAATTCTTTCCGCGGATTCGTCGGGCCTGATGCCAGCGTTACGTCTTTTTTGCCTACTCCCAACGCCTTTGCCAGTATGGCGGCGACGGCCTTGTTGGCCTTGCCTTTCTCTGCCGGTTGTGATGTCGCGATTTTCAGGCAATCGCTCAGCACACCGACAATCCGATCCCGCGAAGAACCCGGAACGACCTTGACCGGAATTATCGTTCCATCAGAAACGTTCCGAACACCAAGTTCAACAATGTCCTTCATGGAATAGATTTCCAATTTAATACTACATCGCAACTTATCCAAGATGATAATTTTTCAGTCCCGAAGGGACAAGGGATAGTAGCCGTGGGCGTCAGCCCACGAGACCGGCGATACAACAATCCCAGCCCCGGAGGGGCGTCGGAAAACTCGCTAATAGACTTCCGCTCGCCATACGTTCTTTCCGGCGTCCCTTCGGGACTGAATTTTTTCGGCCTTTTTCCGGGGGCTGACGCCCCCGGCTACTATCCCCCGGCCCTTCGGGCCTGCGATAAGTTGCGCTGTAGTATTGACCGTAGGAGCCGACGAATGTTCTTTCAATTGACAATTGAAAATCCGCAATCCGGCTTCGCTAAGGCTACGCCGTGACAAGTCCGCAATCATTTGAGCATTCCCTGCTGTTTTGCGTACTCGAACACTCCGCCGGCTGCGATGATTGGTCCGACGTCGCCGAGCGGCGATAGGTCGAATTGTTCACCGGTTCGCAGGTTTTTTAGTGTCGCGGCGGCTTGGTCTATCTCGACCTCGTCGCCGGTGGTGAATTTTTCCACCAGGCGACTCGGCGTTTCGAACGGTACGAGGTATCCGCCGTTGACGCTGTTGCGATAGAAGATTCGCGCGTATGACTGGGCCACGACAGCCGAGACGCCCGCCTCGGCCAGCGCCAGCGGCGCATGCTCGCGCGACGAACCACAGCCGAAGTTTTTACCGGCAATGATCACGGTGAATTCGCTGGCGAATCCGTCGCCGACGACGAAGGGGATGTTTCCCTCCGGCAGGCCGGACTGCGTCGGCGGGACGCCGCTGAGGGCGTATTTTCCGAAATACCTGCGTTCGTCCGCATCGGCGGGGTTATATGAAAGATACTCTGCCGGGATTATCTGGTCGGTGTCGATATTGTCGCCGAGAACAAACACCTTTCCGCGAATGACATTTTCCATACTTTCGTCCTTTCAAAGATTCGCGGGTATTCTATCACAGGTGGCACAGGTTTGTAACCTGTGCTGCAATGTAATCGCAATTGCACAGGTTGCAAATCCGTGCCACCATAAAAAAAGGGCGACACCCAGGCGGAGGGAGACCTGAGAATCGCCCCTACTTGCCGCAACCCTTGGTGCAGGTGGAGGGAGACCTACACCTTTAATGGATGCGGCGGACATTCAGACAATAACGCCTATCCGATTTTTCCGATTATTATACTACTACGTTATTCTTCGACAAAATTGAATAAAATTCTTGAGAAATTTTTCCGCCTCGCACATCTTCCCTATTAACTTTAACGATTTTACCGGTTTATAGTTCTGATCTTCAGCCTATTTTTTGCTCGTTCACTCGCTATCAACTGCAACCCAGCGATGCGCCACAGTTGAAGCACTTGTAACAGTTTCCGTTTCGTACCGTAATCGCTCCGCATACGTCGCATGGCGGGGCGTCTTCCTGGAAATGTGAGAACTGCTGATCGATACGGTTGATGGTCCGCACTGCCTGCATTTTCTCAAGTCCGGCCGCTGTAACATCGTCCGGATTGCGGTCGGTTCCGCCGTTTCCGCCATCACCGCCTGTAAGTAAATCGGCGCCGGGGGCCGGTACATCCTTGCTGCCGGTCCGGCCGGCGCCTCGCATCCCGGGCAATAAATCATCCTTGCTACCACCCGTAGAATCCGGAATAGTCCCGCCGCGACCTGCCGTGCGACCCGTCGCGGTAGTCATACCGGTTTGGTTCAAAAAGTTTATGTCCAACCATCGGAATATATAATCAACGATACTCTTGGCGAACGGGATGTCCGGATTTGCGGTCATACCGCCCGGTTCGAAACGCTGATGCGAAAATTTTCTCGTCAAGGCGTCCAGCGGGACGCCGTACTGGAGGCACAGGCTGATTGCCGTTGCGAATGCGTCCATCATTCCGCCGACGGTCGAACCTTCCTTGGCCATTGTGATGAACACCTCGCCCGGAACACCGTCATCGTGCAGCCCGACGGTTATGTACCCCTCGTGCCCGCCGACCTCGAACTTGTGAGTCAGCGACTGGCGAGTCGCCGGAAGACGACGCCGGCGGGGGAGCGGCTTGGACGAAGAAGTTTCGACCTTGGTTTTTTCAGGCTCCTCGATCTCGTCGTCGTCTTTTTTCAGATTCAAAGGCTGGGAAACCTTCGACCCGTCGCGATAGATAGCAACGGCTTTGAGTCCCATCTTCCATCCGCTGATGAAAGCGTCACGAATATCGTCTATGGTCGAATCTTTGGGCATATTGACGGTTTTTGAGATTGCCCCGGACAGGAAAGGCTGGACTGCCGCCATCATTCGCAGGTGTCCGGTGTAGTGGATGCTTCGGCTGCCGTTGACCGGTTGGAAGGCACAATCGAATATCGCCAGATGCTTTTCATCCAGATCGGGCGCCCCTTCTATTGTGTCGTTTTCTTCGATATGCTGGAGTATCCGCCCGATCTGCTCCTTACTGTACTCAAGCCTCTCCAGCGCCAGCGGGACGGTCTGATTGACGAGTTTGAACATTCCCCCGCCAGCCAGCATCTTGTACTTTACCAGCGCGATGTCAGGCTCAACACCGGTGGTGTCGCAGTCCATCAGGAACCCGATCGTCCCGGTCGGCGCAAGCAATGTAGCCTGCGCGTTTCGGTATCCGCTGGTCAGACCGGCTGCGATTGCTTCGTCCCAACCGGTGCGGGCTGCGTCGATCATCTCGGTCGGGCAGGACGAACGGTCGATGTCCTCGACTGCCTGCCGGTGCATCCGCATCACGTTAATCATCGCTCGGCGGTTCGGGGCGAATTCCGGGAACGGACCGATCTGACTGGCGAGTTCGGCGCTGGTTGCGTATGCTTCGGCCGTCATTATCGCCGTTATGGCGGCGGCTGCGGCGCGTCCGGGATCGCTGTCGTATGCCCATCCAAGACTCATAATCAGCGCGCCAAGGTTCGCATAACCAAGCCCCAGCGGGCGGAACTCGTGACTGTTTCGGCAAATCTTCTCCGTCGGATAACTGGCATGATCTATTATCGTCTCCTGGGCGATAATGAATATCCGGGCGGCGCGACGGAAACCGTCTATATCAAACGATCCGTCCGCCTGGCGGAACTTCATCAGGTTGAGACTCGCAAGGTTGCACGCAGAATCGTCAAGGAACATATACTCGCTGCAGGGGTTGGAGGCGTTTATCCGGCCGCTGACCGGGCAGGTGTGCCAATCGTTAATTGTCGTGTCGTACTGCACGCCCGGATCGCCGCACAGATGGCAACTCGCAGCCATTTTTTTGAGCAACTCGGCTGCACGATGCCGACCTGTTACCTTCTCCGGATCAGTAACAGCGTGCGTGCACCATTCCCGATCGTTCTGGGCAGCCTGGAGGAAATCATCCGTCAAGCGTATCGACAGGTTGGCGTTCTGATACATCACCGTCCCGTAGGCTTCGCCGTTGTAATCGCCGTCGTAACCGGCGTCGATAAGCGCCCAGGCCTTCTTTTCCTCTTTGGCCTTGCACTCGATGAATTCGAGGATGTCCGGATGATCGCATCGGAGCGATTGCATCTTGGCGGCCCGGCGGGTCTTTCCACCGGACTTGACGACTGCGGCTATCTGGTCGAAGACTCGCATGAAACTCAACGGACCGGAAGGAATCCCGCCGCCGGAAAGTTTCTCCTTGCTGCTCCGAAGCGTCGAGAGGTCCGTCCCCGTCCCGGAACCATACTTGAAGAGCATCGCCTCCGAAGCCGCCAGTCGCATGATGTCTTCCATCGTGTCATCGACGCTCTGGATAAAACAGGCGGAACACTGCGGGTATTTATATCCCTGAAGCGTCCTGGCCGGCGATTTGCTCTGCTTGTCCCAATGGAAATTACCTTCCGAACCTTCCACGCCTTTGACGTGAAAAAGCCCGACGTTGAACCATACCGGAGAATTGAACGCCCCGTACTGATTCAGGCACAACCAGGACAATTCGTCATAGAAAGCATCGGCATCGGCGTCGGAAGCGAAGACGCCGTCGGCACGGGCCCAGTCGGCGATGGTCCGGCTGACACGGTGAATCAACTCCCGCACCGATTTTTCGCGCTCCGGCGTATCCTGCTCGCCGAAGAAATACTTACTGACGACGACGTTTGTAGCCAACTGGCTCCACTGCTCGGGGACCTCCACGTCGTTCTGCTCGAAGATAACTTCTCCGTTTTCGTCCTTGATGGAGGCAGAGCGTTTCTCCCAGGTTATCTGTTCGAAGGGATCGACGTCTTCGGGGCAGAAATACCTTTCGACCCGAAGTCCGTCCGGCGCATCCCTGGTCGCCTCTGTCTCGCCAACACCGTCCTGATCCGTCAGTACCGAAGAAGAAGAATGAACTGTCATCAGATACCTCTTGTTACTGTGCTATATAATATGAATGAAACGATTAAACCGACGAAACAACTCCGATCTGACAAAGATTCGAGTCCCACCGCCGCCATGCGGGACGTTTTTCCACCGCTGACTAACTAAGTCCAAACCCCGTGAGAACCACTGCTCGACGAAGGTTTGGGAACAGAATCGGCAAAGGGCTATGCGCTGTCGCACTGTCCCGCAACCATTAAGCATACCCTATATATTGAGGTGGTCAAGTGATATTTAACCAAAATATAGTGCTTTTTTATAAGTATCGTTCTCCAAAGGGATTCCCATCAATAAAAAATTTGCCCAACAGGAATTAACACCCCCGAATTACCGTTTTTACCGAGATTAATACCATATGGTGGGTACAAGGCGCTCGACAGGCACAAATTGTGGAAATCCTGTTGGAAGGTGTTGGTAATTTTCCCACTACGGGGGAGCGACTTTTCCGTCAACGATTACAGCCTCCGAATACACCAGTCCCAAAAGCCGGCAGATGAGCGAAGCGAATCTGCCGGTAATGTTTTTGTTGAAACAGATTTTCCGGCAGATTCGCTTCGCTCATCTACCGGCTTTGGATATAAAAAAAACTTCCACTTCAACTTGACTTACTGTCGGGTCGATGTTATTATGAACGCAGGTTCATAACGAGATAATTATGCCCAGACCCAGATTACAACGGATAATATCGGCCCAGCCGGTCGTTACGGTTTATAAGCCGGTTGGCGTACCCGTCGGCTCTCTTGAGTGGGTCAATCTTACGCTTGATGAGTTCGAGGCGATCAGATTGATTGATGACGAGGGTTTGGACCAGGAGGCGGCTGCGGGGCAAATGGGCATTTCCCGCCCGACGGTAACGCGGATATTGGCTTCTGCCCGGGGCAAAATTGCCCGGTTCCTCACGCACGGCCATGCTCTTCTGATCCAGGGCGGTCCGGTTATTCCCCAGGCCGGGCGTGGACAGGGAAGAGGCGGGGGGTTTGGCCGTGGTCGCGGCGGACGTGGACGCGGAAAAGGAAGAATGGGGATATGAAAACGTTTTTCGATTGCATTCCGTGTTTTGTCCGCCAGTCGCTGGACTCGGTTCGGATGACGACGACTGACGAGGCGATCCACGAACGGCTGCTGCGCGAGGTCCTGCGAAGTCTTGCCGAGATGGACATGCGCCAGTCGCCGCCGGCAATGGCCAAACGCATCCACCGGATTATTCGGGAGATGACCGGCCAAGCCGACCCGTACCACGACGCCAAGGAGCGATTCAATCGGTTGGCAATGGATATTTATCCTGAACTCGCCGCGCGGGTCGAGCGTTCGGCGAATCCGCTCGAAACGGCTGTTCGTCTGGCGATTGCCGGTAATGTCATAGATATGGGCGTGAACCATAACCTGAGCGACGAACATGTCCACGAGGGTATCGACCATGCTCTGGACGCGCCGTTTGAGGCCGACATGGCGGCATTCGGCGAAGCGACTTCGAACGCGGGCGACATCCTCTATCTCGCCGACAACGCGGGCGAGATCGTCTTTGACCGGCTGCTGATAAAGCAGTTGTCAGCCGAGAAGGTAACGGTCGTGGTCAAGGGTTCGCCGATCATAAACGACGCCACAATGGAAGACGCCGAAACGACCGGCCTGACCGAACTGGTGAAAGTTATCGATAACGGTTCGGACGCGCCGGGCACGATTCTTGAAGATTGCAGCGACGATTTTCGACGGCGTTTCGACGAAGCGGACCTGGTCATCGCCAAGGGCCAGGGCAACTACGAGACGCTCAGTGAGGCCGGCAGGGACATTTTTTTCATTCTCAAGGCCAAGTGTCCGGTAATTGCCAGAGATATTGGTTGCCATGTCGGCAGCCTGGTTTTGCGGCGGTCCCTCTCAACAATAACGAAAGAAGGTGATAGTCATGCCAAGAGGTAACGGAACAGGCCCGGCGGGTGGTGGCGGACAAGGTAGCGGACAAGGCGGCGGACGCGGACGAGGGCAGGGACGCGGACGGATGGGCGGACCATTTGCCGCAGGAGCAGGCGGAGATTGCGTCTGCCCGAATTGCGGGAACAAGGCCCCCCATTTGGCAGGTCAGCCTTGTAATCAAAGGCCCTGCCCGAAGTGCGGAACGTTAATGACCAGAGCTTAGCAGTCCGTAACATCCAAAATGATGGGTGCCATGTTCTCGCCCGTAACGAAGTGAAGGGCGTGAACATGCTGTCGCGTGAACATGCCTACCCGCTTCGCGTGAAGGCATGGCACCCTGAACTTTTTTCATCGGTTTGCGTGCCGCCGGAATGCCGCTCCCGCCAGAAGCCAACTGATTGTGAGCATCGTCGCCAAGGCCAGAATGGGTATCCAGGGAGC
>DAOVLV010000368.1 GCA_030631085.1 Planctomycetales bacterium
ATGGGCGCTGACGGAGCAAAAGGGTTGCTCGCAATGCGACAGGCAGGAGCGAGCACGCTGGCACAGGACGAAGAAAGTTGCGTCGTTTTCGGAATGCCCAAGGAGGCAATCAAATTAGAAGCCGCTGAAAAAACCGTACCGTTGAACCAGATGTCCCGAAAGATAATCGAACGCGTTTTATCAGGCAAATGTGCACCGGTACCAGCCTGAAAATAACGCCCCGCCGATGTGGGGTAATGAAAAATGCGGAATACCACAACGAAACTTATATTTTATGGAATGATAGAAAACTGCGAAATCCGAATATCGAAATCCGAAATACGACGCCGAAGGCGCCCCGAAGGGCAACAAACTCAAAATCCGAAATCCCAATGTCTCAAACAATTGAGGCAAGACACACCGGATGGCGTTTTGAGAATTTGAATTTTGGTCATTCGATATTGTTTCGTATTTCGAGATTCGTATTTCGGATTTACATAAGTTACATACGAAGAACTTTGCGGAATTGCGTTGTAATAATAAGGAGCCGACAATCATGGCAACTGTAGAAGATATTCTGATGATTAAGGGCCCCGACGTCATCATCGCCGACCCGGCAAACACGGCCTCCGAAGCCGCCAAAATGATGGCTAAGGCAAACGTCGGTTCAGTGATTATAAGGGTCGGAAATGAAGTCAAAGGAATCTTCACCGAAAGAGACCTGCTTGTGCGAGTTATCGCAGTCGGTAAAGATCCCGTATCCACGCCGATCGAAGAGGTGATGTCGTCGCCGATTAAAAGTTGCCGGCTTGGCGATGACGTGGAAAAGTGCGCCAAAGAACTCACAGAATCGCACATCCGACACCTAGCCGTTATCGAAGACGGTGCACTGATAGGGCTGATAGGGTTGAGAGATGTTCTCGTGGCTGAACTTCGCAGCAAAGACGAGAAAATCCGCGCAATGGAAACCTACGCCTTGTGGTGTGAATTCACCTGCCGTTTTCGAGGAACTCATGCAATTCGGCCAGGCTGAGGGAGGCGATTCCGAGATCCTCCAGGGTCCGCCCGGCCCGGCGATAATCCGTATCGTGAAGCGCTGAGGCGATGTCAATCAAGGCGCTGCAAACCGGCGTCGGAACAGCGACCTTCCTGCCGCAGGATTCCAGCAGACAAAGCCCCATGGGCACGTCCTCGGTGATGTATCGGGTCCTGGGGTCTGATGGTCCCGGAGGTCTGCCCGCCGTCGTGTAATGCTTGAAGGCCGAAAGAGAATCCTGCGAATTCTCTTCGCTCGTGCGAAAACTGAAACCGTCCACAAAAGACTGGAATCGCAGGCCCAGTTTGTCCACGACAGCGTGTTTTTCCTCGTCCAGCCTGACAAGCAGGCTCCATATGCAGGGAGTAAAGGCCTCTTCGTACATCGAGAAATCGCCCTTTGAGTATTCAATCCTGGCGACGGACATAATTGCGCCCACCGTATGCACAATGAGATTGGGATTGTGCAGGGCCGACTCAAGGACGGTGTCCCGGCAGCAATAGGTTTCGAGCGCCCCGCGGATTTTGGCCAGACCCTCATCCTTTCGGCGGGCGGGAAGAAACCCGATCGGGTTCCGTATGTTTGTGAAATTGATTGTTACCTGCCCCGGGCCGGACAGTCTGGCGTCGAAAGGAATTGACTCGCCTTCGCCGTAAATAATGTCCTTCGAACCGGTTTGTTTCAGGAAATAAAGAGACCCGCAATACCCCGGCGCGAGGACGACTACCTGCCCGTCGCGCAGAAACGGGAAAATCTTTTCGGCAAGCATTGGGTGGGCGATCGTCTGAGTGAAAATCAGGACGACCTCTGCCTCCCGAAAAGCAGCCGCTTCGTCGTCGGTGGTCTTATGAACAGACGCCCGGCTCTTTTTGCCGTCATGGCTTGCCGTGATTGTTCCATGCTCGCGTATGTAGGCAAAGTTCTTATTATTCGGGATATCCCAAAATTCATACAACGTAACGTCATGCCCGCGCAAAGACAGCATAGCCGTCGCGGCGCATCCTGCATTTCCGGCTCCGACAACTGTAATGTTCATATTAACTCCTTTTGTTCTTGTCCGGCGAGCATCGTAGCGTGCGTCTTACGTAAAACAATCAATAAATCCTCTTTGGGGTCATTTTTTTCGATTACGGGGGTTAAACCGTCCCGGTTTAACTTCCAGTTTAACCTGGTCGATATTATTAATGGGATTTCTATAGGGACCACCACCGGTAAAACCATTATGCGAGTGCTACCAATGAAACAAACACACGGAAAATCACGATTCGTTTGTGCGGGGATGATTTTACTGATTATCCTTCTGTCCAGCCTCGTTGCCTCAGCCAGGTTGCCACGACCGACACCGGTCAGGCCGCTCCGACCAATACATGCCGGGCCGAGACGGCCAATGCCGGCTGAACAGGCGGGAATCGTCTATTATCAGGTAACCTTCGCCAACGGAAAGGTCCGCGACCTCAACGAACCACCCAAGGTCAAAAAGGCCATCAGGCGAGTCGTTCGCATCAGTCGATTCGAACCCGAAATCAAAGGTTACAACGTGCTCTCGACCAGACACCCTGCCGGTAAATCCATCCGTCCGGGACGAACGGTCAAACACGAACTCATCTGGAACGGTAAGGCATGGGTAGGCCCGGAGCGTAATCGTCCGATGCCTCCGCATCCGCCCACAAAACCGGCCCGCGACAAAGCGATAGGCAGGGCGATTCGCAAGACAAAGGCGATCCTCGCTATTCTGCGCGAACGCCTCAAGCAGCACGATCACGCAGTCGCCCAAGCCGACAGGAAACTCGCCGACGCCAAAGGCGACGATGCAAAATCGTCCGCCAAAGCCGGCCTGAAAAAGGCTCGCCAATCCCGCAGGGAAACCCTCGACACAATC
>DAOVLV010000456.1 GCA_030631085.1 Planctomycetales bacterium
AGCATTGTTGAGGAGAATCGTTATGACACCAAGAGAACGAATTCTTGCCGCGCTGGAACATAAGGAGCCGGACCGTGTGCCCGTCGATTTGGGGGCGACCGAATCGTCCGGCATTATGGGCATCGCTTACAACCGCCTGAAAGACCGCCTGGGCATCGCCGGGGTGACGCAAATCTACGACCTCACGCAGATGATCGCAAAGGTCGAACCGGCTGTGCTTGAAGCGGTCGGCTCGGATGCAATGCCTCTTCTCATCGAACCGAGAGAGTGGAAACCCTGGACGCTATCTGACGGCTCTGCCGTAGAGATACCCGCCAAGGTGAACATGAAAAAACTCGACAACGGCTACACTGTCCAACTGGACGACGACGGGACGGTTCTGGCCCGCTGCCCCGAAGGCGGGCTGTACTTCGACGCGATCTTCTTCCCGCTGGAAAACGCCGAAACCGTCGAGGACATCGACGCAGGCCGGAAATACTTCGAATCCTTCGACTGGCCCGCCTGCAACGATGAAAACTTCGACGACCTGCAAACCAAGGCGAAGAAACTCTACGAGGAAACGGATTACGCAATCGTCGCCAATCTGTGGGTCCACCTCTTCATGGCCGGTCAGTTCATGCGCGGATACGAAAACTTCATGATGGACCTGATGATAAACAAACCCCTTGCCCATCGTTACTTCGAGCGGCAGATAGAAGCATACCTTCCGAGAATCGACAAGTATATCGAAGCCGTCGGCGAACACATCGACATAATCCAGGTCAACGACGACCTCGGCGGCCAGTCCGGCCCACTCATCTCGCCCGACCTGTACCGCGAAATGGTCAAACCGTATCACGCGAAACTGTGGCAATACATCAAGGAAAAGAGCGGCAAGCCCATCCTGCTGCATTCCTGCGGCTCGGTTTATGAGTTTATCCCGGACTTTATCGAAATGGGCGTCGATATACTGAATCCCGTTCAGGTCTCGGCTGCGAACATGGACTCGGCGAAACTCAAGGCCGAGTTCGGCAGAGACCTGGTCTTCTGGGGCGGCGGGTGCGATACGCAGCATGTTCTGGCCAGCGGTACGCCCGACGACGTTCGCCAAGAGGTCCGCCGGCGCGTGGACGACCTTGCCCCCGGCGGCGGATTCGTCTTCTGCCAGGTACACAACATCCAGGCCAACGTTCCGGTCGAAAATATCCTGGCAATGTACGAAGAATTGGGGACGCTTTCGTAAGAAGGCAATAATGACGGGTACCATGTTCTCGACCGAAGCGCAGCGAAGGGCGTGAACATGCCCATCCCCGAAGACGGGTGAGGGCATGGCACCCCTCATTTTATCTCGGACGGAACACCGGGGGCTGCCACGAAAAAGAAAGGAAAACGAACATGGATTACAAAAAGATTATACCGTGCCTGGACGTCAAGGACGGCCGGCTTGTCAAGGGCGTGCATTTTGTGGAACTAAAGGAAGTCGGCGACCCTGCCGAGGCTGCTGCCGCCTACAGCGAAGCCGGGGCCGACGAA
>DAOVLV010000067.1 GCA_030631085.1 Planctomycetales bacterium
AACCGACCTCCTCGATAATACCTTCGTGGTCGCCTATTTTGACCCTTTCGCCCATCTGGAAAGGCCTGTCCGTGAAGATCGTTATCGAGCCGAAGAAATTGGCGAGCGTGTCCTTTGCAGCCAATGCGAACGCAAGACCGCCTATGCCCAAGCCGGTCAGAAGCGTGCCAATGTCCCAGTGGAAAATGTTCTGGGCGATGAACAGGCCCGCAACGATGATAACGAATATGCGCAGCGTCTTGCGGATGATGGGAACCAACTGGTCGTCCAGTTGAGTGTGCGTCTTTGCCGTCAATCGCAGGAGGAACATTTCCAGAACATCAACGAGGCGATAGACTGCCCAGCCGACGGCGATTACAACGATAGTTTTGCATACGGCTGTCCACAACCACAGGAGGTTTCTCTCAGTATCGGCAGCATCGGTAAAGATGACGTTATCAAGATGCATGAACACCCTGGCCGAGAAAAGCCCGGCGGCGAAGATCAGCAGGGCAATCGGCTTGGCGAGTGAGCGTAGGATTGTTCCGGCAGCGACGAATCGTTGCTTTTGGATTAATCTCTGTCCCTGATGGATGAGAATGAAAGATACAATTTTTCCGACGATAAACGTAACCAGCAGCACCCCCAGCAAAACTGCCCATTGCCAGGCGGCATTGTTGAGGAATTCGGCGTTATACCAAGTCGTTTGTGCGAGAGTCGATATCATTATGGTTATTCCTGAATCGCGGTTCCTTTAGAGCGGCAGACTATACCATGTAACAACGGTCTTGTCATGGGGTGAATTGGCGTGTTAAAATAAGTCGGACCGGGAATCGTCGGGACGTTTTCACGCCCCTGCGAGAGAGGTTTCCCTCCGCCTCCCGGCTTCCCGGTCCTTTTCCCCCTATCGGCTCCATTTCGGGCAATGTTTAACAAGATTATTTGCAAATTCTCGAATTTACGGTTTTTTGTAACGGCCTGTTATATAAGGCATTAGCAAATAGATATCCGTTAATAAAAGTAATTCGTACTTGACGTGCCTCTTTTGACCGATTAATATAGTGTTAAGGATTGGATCGTGGTCGGGGAGTTGTTTCCCGGCCCGATCATGGACAAGTAGCAGAATGGACAGCTGAAGAGTATTGCGGCAGGGAAGTCGTGTGAAGAGGTTTTCTCCCGTTGCAGGTGCTCGGAGTCGGTGAACAACCGATTTCCCGCACGTTGCTTTCGGGTCAGAAATTTAAGGCAGTTAACGTCATGACCGTATTGGTCAAAGATGTATCGGGATGTTGGGATTTTTCGGATGCGGTTTGCTTTCCATCCGGGGTTTTTGGTCGAATCGTCGGGAGAGTCCCAAGGCGGTAACGCGACTATTGAGCACACAATGCGTTCGTATGCATCCGATGACTGCATGAAATCATTCTGACCTGACGGGTTTGGGGATAAAGCAACTCCCCGAAGCTTCTGATCCGTAGCATACCTGCCGCGGACGTCGGCATGTCGAAGGTTGAAAAGTCTTCGCGCCGATGTCTGCCATACTCCCAAGCCGGTAGCATAAAGGGATATAACTATGTACACATACGCAATTCTTTCTCAGAGTCCAGGCGAGACAGTAGCAGTGGTTCTGGTCAGTCTGGTTGTTGGTATTGTCGGTTCGCTGGTGATTCGCGCGTTTTTGGTTCGTCGTCAGGAAAAGGTGCTGGGGCAGGAAATTGAGGTCCGATTGGCCGCTGCCGAATCCGAGGCAGAAAGAATCAAGGCCCAGGCCCAGGTGGAGGCAAAGAGTGAATTCATTACTCGTCGAAACGAGTTCGACGAAGAGACCAAAACCGCCAGAGCGGAACTTCGTAGCGAGGAAAAACGCATCTCCAAACGCGAAGACCTTATCAACCAGAAAATGGAGATGCTGGTAATAAAGGAGCGGTCGGCGGATGCGGCTGAAAGGGCCATCAAAGAGCGCGAAAAATCTCTCGTCGCCAAGGACCGACACCTGAACGAACTGATCGCCCAGCAGAAAAGCCAGTTACTCAAAGTGGCCAACCTGTCAATGGAAAACGCGCGGAAACTCCTCCTCGCCGAAGTCGAGAAGGATATAGAGTCCGATGCCGCCAGGATAATCCAGCAGCGACTGGAGGAGGCCAACGAAACAGCCGAGGCGAAAGGGCGCGAAATTGTTACGATGGCAATCCAACGCTATGCCGCCGAACATACCAGCGAAGCCACTGTCTCGACAGTCAGTATCCCCTCCGATGAGATGAAGGGTCGTGTTATCGGAAGAGAGGGTAGAAACATTCGCGCATTCGAGGCCGCTACCGGCGTTGACGTGATTGTGGATGATACGCCCGGTGTGGTCGTAATCTCGGCGTTCGACCTGGTCCGCAGAGAAGTCGCTCGCCTGTCGTTGGAGAAACTCGTCCAGGACGGACGAATCCATCCCGCACGGATCGAGGAACTGGTGGAAGATACTCGCCAGGAAGTTAACCGGAAAATACAGGAAATAGGAAAGCAAACGGTAATGGACGTCGGTATTCGCGGAATGCACACCAAACTGATCAACCTGCTGGGCCGACTGCAATACCGGACAAGTTACGGGCAGAACGTTCTTCAGCATTCGACTGAAGTTGCATTCCTGTCGCAAATGATTGCCGACGAAATCGGCTTCGACGGAACACTGGCGAAGCGGTGCGGTTTGCTTCACGATATAGGAAAAGCCGTCGATCACGAGATCGAGGGTACGCATCCGCAGATCGGCGCCGACCTGTGCAAGCGGTACGGTGAGGCCGACGAGGTCATAGAGGCCGCTGCGGGACACCACGGCGACATCAAGACACAGTTCATATACACTCCGATAGTTTCCGCCGCTGACGCCATAAGCGCGTCGCGTCCCGGCGCGCGCCGCGAAACGCTCGAGCGATACATCAAGAGGCTGGAGAAACTTGAAGAGATCGCCGGAAAATTCGCAGGCGTCAAGCAGGCGTACGCTATCCAGGCTGGACGCGAGGTTCGTGTTATGGTCGATGCCGAAAACGTCGATGACCACCTGTCAGCCAAGGTTGCTCACGATATCGCCAAACGCATCGAGGAAGAGATGCAATACCCCGGCGAAGTCAAGGTAACGCTCATCCGGGAAGTACGCTGCGTTGAATACGCTCGGTAAGACGAGAAAAATCCGCCGTTCGACTGCGCTCACGACAGGCAATTCGCAATTTAATAACGGAGAGGGCGGGATTCGAACCCGCGGTACAGGTATGACCCCATACAACGGTTTAGCAAACCGTCGCTTTCAGCCACTCAGCCACCTCTCCGGGTTGTACGCAAATCTCTATCCAATAGGTACTTAAGCAAGTCGTCTTATTGGTGCTCACATGCGATTTTTTATTAACGACAACCGGACAACACGCTACAACCCTACCGTTAGACCACCCAGTTGTCAAGGACGTCTGCAACCATTTTCTCAGCTACCAATATCAGTAGGCCAAGGGGAAAGAAATCACGATGCGCCGGTTCAAATCCACTACGGTCCAGTGGAAGTGTTCTGTCGGCTACCTCCTGAAATCATCCGGGATTGAACGGTTCATCTCTGGAAAACGCATCGAAGGCATTCTTCCGGGTTCTTTTTGTCGGCGTTTCAGCCATGCCCGGGCGGCGCGCCGGAGCCTCGGCCGACCTGACTCTATGAAGTCCTCGGCAAGAACGACGCTGCCGCTATCAGTCAACAGGCGAATTAATTCATCCGTAATCTGACGATCATTCGGTTTAAGGGTTCCAAGTGCGTACACCGCGTTTTTCACGGCGGGCCTGTGGTCGCTGTGAATGTCCGCCATCAGGACCTTCCTGGTTACGGACCATCGCTCTAGTAGTTTGTCATTCTGTCGCCGGGCAAAGAGATAATGGACGCGTTCGGCGTTGTTGGAAGGTTTCCAGGATAGTTTATTGAGCGCTTCGGCGGCAGTCGATCCGGCGTGGTCGTCGGCCAGGGTCGCAACCAGTCCCGGAATGGAACGCTTGTCGTTCAGTTTGCATAATGCCTCGGCAGCGTATTCCCGGACATAGTCATTTTCGTCTTTCAGGGCTTCGACCAGAGGCATGACAGCGGGGGGGCCGATTTTTACAAGTGTATCAGCCGCTATACGGGCCAGATGCGTGTGTGTCTTCATTAATTCAACGAGCGGTTTGACGGCAGGTGCTCCGATTTTCGCCAGTGCTTTGGCCGGTGGTTTGGGGTCGTAAAACTGTCTTCTGTTTTTCATCGCTGCGATAAGCGGCTTGACAGCACCGGGACCCATCTTGCTCAGCGTCCCAGCGGCGGCGACGCGTGTGAACTTATCGGAATCCTTCACCGCAACTCCCAGCGGCTTCAGCGCCGGTGCGCCCAACCTGACCGCTTCGGTCCATCTTCCCAGCGCCACGAAGAAACAGGCCCTCTCGGCTTCGGTTCCGGGTTTCCACTCGAGCCTCTGTAAGCACCCGGCGGCTGTCCGGCGACTGCGATTCCGCGGTGCCTTGAGCATCGCCACGAGCGGCTCGATTGACTCAGGACCAGGTTGCCGACGCCCCAGGAAAGGATCGCCAAAGACGCTGTTACAAACCTTCTGCCTTTCGGTAACGGGGCGCCATTTCAGCCGCCTGAGAATGTCAACGGCCTGGAGCCGAAGCGTAACAGGAGCATCCTTGTCCACGAGTTTCACAGCCAACGGTTCGACGGACAAGGGGCCTAGATCGATTAATGCCTTCCATGCCCGATTCTGAACGCGATCGTTTTCGATACTCAAAGCCGTTATCAGTGCTGTAACCGCTTTTTTGTCCTTCAGTCCGCCAAGAGCCTCAACGGCAGCAAGTCTGACTCGTGGGTCGGTGTCTTTGAGGGCGTCAGCCAGCGGACCGACGGCGCGCTTGTCACCCAATTTTCCTAATGCATTCGCCGCAGCGCACCGCATGAACCAATCCTTGTCCTTGAGCAATTCCATCAGTGGCGGTATGGCTCGCTTATCGCGAAGTTTGCCCAGAGACTTTACCGATGCGTTCGATACCTTCGCCTCGCGGTCGCCCAATAATTTGAGCAGCGGCATAACGGCCCGTTTATCGCCCAGTTTCCCCAGCGCGGCAGCGGCGGAGGCGCGGGTCTTGTCGTCCGGCGATTCCAATGCCGCCAGAAGCGGTTTAAAGGACACTTTGCCGAGTTTGACCGCCTTATCGCATTGTCCTGTTACCGCGAGGAACTTGGCGCGATCCTCGTCGTTATCGAACTTGGGCTTAAGCCCTTTCAGCGCCTCGCCGGCAGCCTTTCGGGCACGGGCGTCCTTGTCGTTGAGGGCGGTAATCAGCGGCCGAATGGCATCTTTACCACCGAGTTGTCCCAGCGACATAGCGGCTGCGGTTCGGACCTGCTCGTCCTCGTCCTTTATCGCTGCAATCAGCGGCTCGACAGCGCGTTTGTCACCCAGTTTCCCCAGTGCTTCGGCGGCCCTGCACCGAGTGCCCCAATTTTTGTCTTTCAGCATGGCAATGACCGGTTTGACTGCGCGCTTATCGCCCAATCCGCCCAGCGCCCTGGTTATGCCCTGTCGCTCCTGGAAACTCCTGTCACCCAGAAGCCCGATTAGCGGCTCGACCGCCCGTTTGTCACCAAGTTTAATCAGGTCATACCATTTGCTCGACGCAATCAACATCGCCACGCGCTCATCGGGATTTGTCGGTTTCCAGTCCAGTTTCTTCAGCGCCCTTGCTGCGGCGCTTCGCGTCCGTCCACCCTTGTTCAGCAGAATCGCCACGAGAGCCTTGACGGCCCGCTTGTCACCCAGATTTCCCAGCGCCCGTGACGCTTCGGCCCGTACGTCGTCGCTGCCGTCGGCAAGGGCGGCGATGAGTGGTTCGACGGCGCGCTTATCGCCGGTTTTTCCCAGACCCCCGGCTGCTCGATAACGCACACCTGAGGACTTGTCGGTCAATGCGGCGATCAGTGGTTCCAGCGGTTGCTTCACGTCCAGTTTCGCCAAGGCTCCGGCGGCAAGGCGGCGGATGCGGGCGTCCTTGTCCTTGAGTGCTTCGGTTAGCGGCTCGACCGCAACGGGACCGAAACTCGCCAACGTCTGCTCCATGGAAGCAGCCGTCATCGGGTTCATCATCATCGCCGTCCTCATCATCTCGATTATCGGTCTGATGGCCCGCTCGTCGCCCAGACTCGCCAGCGCACGCGCCGCATTTACGCCTACATCATTATGCTTGTCTTTCAGCGCAGCAATCAGCGGTTCGACTGCCGCTTTGTCGCGCCGGATGCCCAGAGATTTGGCCGCTGCGGCGCGCACGTGCCACGACTTGTCCTGCTTCAATGTCGTAACGAGCAAGCCCACTGCCCGCTTGTCACGCAGACGCCACAGCCTCTCGGCGGTCAGTTTGCGGGCGTTATAGTCCCCCTTGGTCAACAGGCGCGATAGCGCCTCGACGGATGGCGGACCTATGTTCACCAGTGCCGAACATGGAGCCGCCGGCGAAGCGTCCGAATCAACCGCTCCTCGCCATTACCTCGGCCAGTACGACGGCCCGGAAAACCGCGAACGCCACCACCGCTTCATCGCGGAGTGTGAGGTGGAGAACCGGTGGGGGGGGGGTCAGAGGTCGCTTTCGGCGGGCAGCAGGAGTTCGAAGCAGGTACCGTCCTTTACCTGTTCGTCAAGGCGGAGATCGCCGTTCATATCGCGGGCCAGTTGACGGCTGAGTGCCAGGCCGAGGCCAACGCCCGGGGCGGATCGGGCCGCCTCGTGGGCGGATTTGTGGAACGGGCAGAATAGGCGTTTGATCTCGGCGGTGGCGATGCCCGGGCCGTGGTCACGGACGCGGATCAGGCCGTATCGGCCGCGCCGATCCAGTTCAATGTGGACCCTCCGCTTGTCCGAGCGGGCGGCGTACCTGCACGCATTGTCCACCAGGTTCAACAGTATCTGCTCAACGGACGAAACGTTCACCCGCACGCGGGTTTGCATCGGCGTCTCGTCCCCACTGACGGCGAGGGTCATGTCGGCTTGCTCGGCGCGGGCGGCGAGCCGATCTCGCGAGTGGGCCACGATCTCGCCAAGCCCGACCGTCTCGAAGACTTTGCCGAACCGCGGACCGGAGAGCCGGGCGTATGCCAGGACGTTCTCCACCAGGTGAGAGAGTCGCTCGGACTCCCGGCGCAGACGGTCGAGGTAGTCTGTGCGCTGTTTTTCGTCGGTAACCATGCCGCTGGCGAGCATGTCGGCATAGAGCCGGAAAGTCGTCAGGGGCGTGCGGAGTTCGTGCGTTACCGCCGAGACGAACGCGCCGCGACGTTCGCTGAGCCTGATGGTCCCGCGGAGTACCAGCGCCACCGCGGTGGCGCCGATCAGGATGCAGCCCCACGCGATCAGCAGCGACAGAGCGATCGGCCAAGCGTTGGCGGGGACGTCGCTGGGTACCTCACCCGGCAGCAGCCTGACCGGTAGCGCCGCCAACATGCAGGGCTGGTCTGCGCCGACGCCGGCGGCTGCCGGCATCAGGTCGGCGGCGGGAAACAGGTCTTTGGCACCTGCCAGCAGCCGGTTGCGGACGTGCGGCCAGTTCAGCCGGCAACCCTGGACGTACTCATCGCCGCCTACCCGTACCCTGCGCGCGAGCACCAGCACCTGGCCGATCCACACTGGCCGCAGCGCGCCTTCGAACACCTCGGCTGTTTCATGAGAGCGACTGACCCGCAGGGAATCGGCAAGTGCAGCCTGACGGGCGGCTACGTTCCGAGCCTGCCGCTCGGCATTGCTCAATTTCGCCTGTTGCATGAAGTGATCGCGATCCGTTCCCGCGCGGCGGGCCGTTTCGATTGGCCCGGCGGCAGCCAGTGCCGCAGAGGTCGCGTCAGCCTCCGCCAGAGTCGCCAGCAGCGTATCCCGTTTCAGGACCGCTTTGAGCCTGTCGAGCCGCTCGGCGGCGGCGATGATCCTTTCGTGCGAGAGATAACCCGTCTCGGCCAAGTCGCGCTGGTTGCCCCTCGGCGCCTGCGGCGAGGTCAGC
>DAOVLV010000413.1 GCA_030631085.1 Planctomycetales bacterium
GTCCTTGTCCCAGCCGAGAGTTGTGGCGGCAAAGAAATCCAGACCCGCCTGTGAATCCCAGAGGACGTCCAGTCCCTTTGCTACTGCCCGGTCGATCTCACCGTCATCAACCACCAGCATATTGTGCGCACGGGAAGCGTTGTACCAGGGATTGTTGAGTGGATCGTCGTAACTCACTCCCAGCCCCGCGTCGATGGCCAATGCCCGCCCGAAGGCGCTGATCTCGAAGTCGAGTATGTCCCGATGGGTATGCCAAACCCTGTCAGGCCCGTAGTTGAGCAGCATGTACCGCGCCTGCGGCGTCCAGTCGCTGCGCATCACCGCAAAACCGGAGTCGGAGAAGTTTATCGAGGTGTGCTTCGGCGGGGCGACCTTTCCGTCGATTTTACCGCCGAGCAGGTTTTTCGCCACGAAGAGAAAATCTTTGCGATTGTAGAGTTTTCCGGCCTGGGTGAGCGTTCCGGGGCCGAAGACCCCCCGACCACCGTCGTTGATACCGCTGAGGTGTCCTTCGGGTGTTGTCATGTACATCCAGAACTCGGCGCTTCGTTCCAGTCCGGCGTCAATCCGCCGCACCATCCCGGCGAAGGCGGGCTTGCTATCTAGCCGCCGCGCCAGCCTCATCAGCCTGTAATAGACGCCGAACATGTAGGAGGATGGACACCTCTCGGAGTGGCACCCATCTGGGAAGAAGTCACGTTCGGCATGTTCGGCAAGTCGCTGCCTGGCCGTCTGCGTCCACCCTTGCGCCTCGTTGAATTCCGGAACCGCAAAAGCGATATTGATCAGCGCGGAAGAGCCGGTTACCTGCCAATTGCCCTTGTCGTAGCCCATTTTCTCTAACTCGAACAGCCAGCGAGCCGAACCGAGCAGCGTCTTCAGCAGACGTGCGTGGGTGAGGACAGTCCGTTTTGAAAACGGCCGGCGGTAGAACTCGATGAAGGTTCCTGTGCGTCCGGAAATGCCCAACTCGTACCAGATGACGGACAGAACGGTGGGATTGGTGATGCTATCCCGCTGCTCATACCACTGGTTGAACAGTTTATCGAAGCAGACGAGGTATTTCTCATCGCCCGTGGCGCGGTAGGCCCGAAGCAGCGGCCTGGACCAGCCCCAATTATTGAAGCCGTATTTTCCGCCGCCGCCGTAGTCTGCGTCGAAGTTCACCACCGGGCCGTGCTTAATCGTTACATTGCCCCAGCCGCGAATTTCGTGTCGCATGATTTTGGCGACGCGCTCCAGAAGCCGCTTGTTCGGCTGCTTTTGCGGCGAGGGAGGTTTTTCCTGATGCGTCTTGGCCCAGTAGGCCGACCATGCGCGATAGGCCGACTTATAATCCCCTGCCGCGACGGCCTTGCGGACATCCTCCAACCCCGGGCGGGTCAGGTCCATCGCCCTGAAGAGATCCTTGTCGCTAATATGCTTAATCTTCCCGGCGAAGTTCTCTGGGGTCAGACCGAACCCTTTGGCCATCGCCTCACCTCGCCATTGCGGGGCATCCGCCTTGGCGCCGGCCTCGTCGGTGCCGAGATATACATCATCGACATAGAAGACCGCGCCGGATTTCACGTTGCGGTCTTTCAGGCCGGAAACGTGAAACATCAACACGACCCGTTCGGTCTTTGCGCCGGTGGTGAACGAACCCAGGTGATGCAGCCAGTCGGCCTTTGGAACCACTTCTATGCCCTGTACGCTCCGGTCCACGCTGTTACCGTCGGAGTTGAATTCCCGCGGCTTGACGGTGATCCCGCCGGTGAAACCATCGCCCTTGAGGTAGAACGAGAAGTAATACTTCGTGTTTGGCTTGACGGAAATGGCCTTGGGACCTTTGAAGCCGTCGGTCCGTCCCACGGTCAGGCCCGTGTCTGCGAGGCCGGCTTTTCCGAAACCTGTAACCTTCAGGTATGCGCTGCGTTTTCCGCCGTGGCGGATATGCTCGATCGCGCCGGCCTCGGAGGGGGTGTTACCATATCGGCTCCAGCCTTCCGGTAGTTTGCCGGTACCGGCCTTTTCCGCTCCGGGATTGGGGGCGATGTTGGTTGTCTTGGCGTCATCGGCGGCAAAACCGCCTTCCGGAAACGTCAAAACCATAGCAGCCAATACAGCCAACACACTTGTTGCTCGCATCATAGACATTCTTTTTCCTCTTTCCTTTTCCTTTCGCCGCGTCAGGTTATCTGTCCTGCCAGGTCGATAACGGTCTGCTGGACA
>DAOVLV010000382.1 GCA_030631085.1 Planctomycetales bacterium
GCGAGGCATTTTGGAGACCTTCCCAGAACGCCAGACCCGCCTCGACGCTCATGTCGCCCTCGGCCTCCGGTGACGAGCAGACGTAACACGAAGCGCACTGCGCATTACACCAGTACGTCAGCATCAGCCCGGCGAAGGACCAGTATTTCACCGGCATCGGTTTGGAGCGGTCGAATTTTCGCATAATGACAATGTAACCATTCGTAACCTGGTTACTGAAGTAACCAGGCCTCTTCTAACGTGAACACAGTTTCGCGTATGGACAGGATTTGCAGAGCGACTTGTCGGTATCGCTGATGCGGGAGAATTGTCCTGCCTGTCGGCAGTGGAGCAGTTCCGTCGTTAAGTCTGCAAGACGCCGCTGGGCTGCTGCGATGGTTTCCGGTGTCGCGCCGAAGCGGTGCGAGACGCCCGCTCGGAGGAAATATACCATCGCATCGGCGATTTCTGTATCGAAGGCTCTGCCCGCAGCGGCGAGGTAAACCATCATCTGCAACTCGTACCGCATGGCGTGTTCGGCGGCCTGTTCGGGGGCGATGCGGTCCGATTTATAGTCCACTACATGCCATGCTCCTTCGACATCCTGGTACAGCAGGTCGATCTGGCCTGTGATGTCAACGGCCCCGACGCGATAGACGAACGACAGTTCAGCCAATCGCTGCTGAGCCTCGGCGAGTTGTTTCATCAGCGGCGTTTCCGACAGACGATTGAGCATATCGGACAATTCGCGCCCAAGCGGTTCGGCTGGGACGGTCAGTTCCATCTCAGCAGCGACGCGCCCTGCCAGCGATTCGGTTTGTACCGACGCGATGTCGTCGAAATCCACCAGTTCCATACATCTGTGGAAGAACGTTCCGGCAGTGGCGGCATCGAGGCGAACACTCACGGGCGAGACGCCCGTGGTACGTAGCATGGGCGTCTCGCCCATGTTTTCTTCTTTCACGCCTGTGCTACGTGGTACGCGCAGTTCGTGTCGCCATCGGTAGAGCATCGGGCAGTAGTCGAAGTCAGCCAATGCCGTCGCAGCCACCGTTCCGCCGCCGACAGTGTCGCCGAATGGTCCGATCAGGTTCAGATTTTCAGCCTCGGCGTTTTTACCCGTGGACGCCAGGGCTTCGGCGACTTTTTCGGCATCAGCGCCGGTGGCAATAAGTTGCGGGACCGGCGAGATTTTTCGCTTCCCGCCAGCCGGTCGAACAGGCTCCACACGCGCCAGGCGAATGGAGAAACCACTGCCGTATTCGATTGCTTCAGCCTTGGCGTCTATCGCGTCGGCGATTCCGAAAACGTCGTCGAGCATGGCCAGGCAGCAGCCCTTTTCCCTGAATCCCCCGTCTTTTTTTCGCCGGTCGGCACCGACGAGAATAAGGTGGTCCTGGTGGCGTGTGGCAGCGACGTAAAATCGGCGAACGTTCTCTTCGTGGGCGGATTGCTTTTCGGCCTCCTTTGACAGACTGAAACTGACCGATTCTTCATCTCCGGATTTATCCGATTGCTCATTTTCATCCATAATTCCCGGCGGCTTGCAGGTAACCGACCAGTCCGGGTGAAAGAGGATTCGGTCTCTTATCTTATGCGAGCCGACGTTGAGGTCCGGGATGATGACGATAGGGAACTCCAGGCCCTTGGCTTTATGGACGGTCATTATGCGAATCACGTCGTCGGTTTCGTCGGCGACTGCCGCCTGTTCGTGACGGGACTGATCCGTGATGTATTCGTCGTATCGCCTGATGAAATCCGCCAGCGAGATTTTTCCGGTCGTCTGGGCCGACCTGGCCGCATCGAGCAGTTGAAGGACGTTTCCCAGTTTTCGCCGGCCATGGAACTGACTCAAAAGCACAGCCTGGTATCCCGTCTGCTCAAGCACCTCTTCGATAATCGCCGCCGGTCCGATCGCGTCCTTTTCGCGGTGCAGCCGGGCCAGTAATTCATGCGCGAAGCGGATCTGCCGGACCTGCGGTTCCGTAAGTGATTCGAGCACAGCCTCGTCGGTAAGTCTGTCGAAATACGGCGGCCCGACGGTCGAAGCGATATGCAGCAGTGCATTGTCGTCCAGGCCGAACATTGCACTCCGCAGCAATCCGAACAGGGCGATGTCGTCGAACGTGTTGTCGATGACCCGCAGCGCGTTGAGGACGTCATAGACCTCCTGCCGGCTGAAGAATCCGGTTCCTCCGACGACATAGTAAGGCAAATCGCGTCGCTGGAGTGCGTATTCGTATCGCAGCGAGGTGGTCATTCGGGCGAAGAGGACGGCGAAGTCGCCGGGTCTGGCCGGTCGCCATTTGTTCGCGGCGCGATCGAAAACGATTTCCTCTCGCCCGTCGATTATTTCGCTGATTCGCTGCGCGACGAGTTCTGCCTGTGCGTCGGCGGCAGTATCTGCGTTGGTGTCGTCGTCGCATTGGGCCAAGAGTATCTCGACGCCGGGAATCGGGGGCAGTTCCGTCCGCGACGAGACAATCGGTTCGTAACCGCTCATAAGTTGGCTGAAGGTCTCGTTGACGAACGCCGCGCCGGCGCGATGTGTGCGGAAGGATTTATCCAGCAGCACCCTGTTTTCACCGAATCGGCTGCACAATCGCTCGAACACCTCTGCCTGCGCGCCGCGAAAGCGATAAATGCTCTGCTTCAGGTCGCCGATGATGCAGATTTTACTGCTTGCCGGA
>DAOVLV010000199.1 GCA_030631085.1 Planctomycetales bacterium
AATTTCCTTTACCAGTTCTTCGACGGCGTTTATTACCCGGAGTCCTTTGAGCCTGCCGATTGGCTGGGAGACGAAGCCGCCAAGGTCGGCATCCAGTTCATAGCCGAGAAGACCTTGGAGATCTACTGCGACGGGATCGAAGTTTACGACCGGCAGTATCTCTTTCCCACCGCTCGGGCCGTCTATGGGAGCTATAGCCGGTCGTATGAGGGAGTCTTTGGAGGAAGCGGCAAGCCCGGGCCATGGGATCAAAGAAAGGGCATCATTGTACACGGCCGGGGGGTTACTCCGAAGAAGATCGCCCGTTTGGTGGATGACCCAAAGCTTTTCGAGTACGACCCCGCCAGGAAGACGGCTGTAGCGCACACCAATCTCTGTATTGAAGGCGCAGCGGAGCTTCTCCTGAAAGATGTTACTCTGCTCATGGCTTCCAGGCCTGGAAAACCTCTCGACATCCGTGTGAAAAACGGGGCCACCGTGCGCCTGGAGAAGGCGCGTCTTGCCACTACGGGCAAGACCCACTTCACCTGGACCTTTACCGGCGCGGCCAATCTCGGGCAGTACCGGGACACAAAGAGTACATCCCACAACTTCGATGGGGTTTTCGTTGCCAGGAACTCGCAGATCGACAACTGCGCACATCTTTTCCTGGACGGGCCCACAGTGGTTGAAATCAAAAACACCAAGATTAGCAACCTGCACGCAATAGATGCCGGCGACTACAGCTTCTCGCCGTATGGCTGGGGACGTGACTATGAATCTCGGCGGCAGAAAAACCTGGTCAAAGGAGAGAAGGGGCTCTGGTTTTTCACCAAGCTTCCCCCGGCCAGGTTTGTTGTGGACGGTCTTGAGATAACCTCCAAGAAGCCCGGGATTGTGAAGTTCATCGGCTTTGACCCGACCGGCGAGACGGTCGTCTATAACAGCGACTTCGGAAACAACGAAGTAGCCGCCCACAAGGCCTTCAACATAAGCATTCAGCACTGTATGCCGGACCGTGACGTATCGAGTACCGTCAACCTGGTCAACTGCCGGTTCAAGGGAGTGCGGTCGCTCTCAGACCGCGCCGCCGTCAAGGTCAAGCACTACCTGGACGTGCGGGCAGTGGATACCGCCGGGCGTCCGGTTCGCGGGGCCAAGGTTACGGTCACAAACGATGTTGGTGGAAAGTTCGTGCCCGCCGAGCGTAGATGGGACGGGCGCCCGTGGTCCAGGTGGGGTGCTCATAAGGAATGGATGCCGCTAAGGCCCCTGTTATCAGCGGTTACCGGAGCTGATGGCCACACTCCGCTGCCTTCTGACGCCGAGCATTCTCTGATCGTGACCGATTATATTGTCCGCCGGCCTGGCTCCGAGAGGATGGAGATCACCTTCACCGCCAATCCCTTCTCCAATTTCTGGGATTGGCATATCGGTCCGGCGCTGATCGTCCATGACGAAAATGGAGCGAACAGCCTGGTAAAGAAACTGGTGTTCTGCCCGGTCTGGGGCATTAAGCCATCCTGGCACAAGTACCGCACGGGCGATATTCTCCAGGTGAAGGTGACTTACAAGGAAAGCAAGATTCGCCTTCTCGTGACCGAGAAGAAGAGCGGCAAGACCGTCTGGGAAACGGGGGAGTGCGAGGTGCGCGGGCGGCACGACTTCAAGCGCGTTGTCTTTCGCACGCCGGATCGCCACTACGATGCCGGCTCGGAGGTTGTTGCGCGGAAGATCGCCTGGCGAAAGGGTCATATCCACCTGGAAAGCGCTGCTGGGGGCAAAGGCAAGGCGTCCCTTTTGCGGGCGCACGTGCAAAGGCTGCGCCTGACCGCCGCTGGTGAAGTACTGGAGGAGAACGACTATTCCGCTGATCCGAAGCTCGTGGCGCGCACAACCCCTTATGAGGAATACTTCGGCAGAGTGGTTCCGCCCAAAGAGAATTTTGAGAAACACTACGTGTTGAAGAAGGGAACCGGCGGCCGTCCGTTCACCTGGGAGTTCGATCTGCATATTGACGAGGACATGCATCCGCCCGTGGCCACCCATGGACATGGGTGGAAAACTCATGGATATTATGGCGAGAATTCCCGTATTACCATAGGCCTGACAGGCGACGGGAGCGGTCCGGCCAGAGCGGGACAGAGATACACGATCACCGTGGAGAAGGGCGGCAGGAAGAAAGTGATCACCGGCATCAATCCCGGCCCGCACTGGTACAGACCCGATCCGAACGTTCCGACATACACGATAACCGCCGTCCTTGACGGCAAGACCGAAAGCGAAGCCAACCTTATCAAGAAAGGCCGTGCGGGGCCGGCGGGAAGGAGAAATGCATGGCGATAAAGGTTCGCTGTCAGCGTTGCCGCAGGAAAATATCGATCGACGAGGGCTTCGCCGGCGGTAACTGCCGGTGTCCGTACTGCAAGGCGATAACGATGGTCTCCGGCAGGTCGGCGGTTTCCCGCGCGACCAGGCCTGACAGGCCCGATACGCCGACAGCGGCGGTATCGCAGGTTCCGCCGGTCGAAGCCGTCCCGTTGGCCAAACCGGTCAGGGTTCAGGGAATTATAACGCTGGTACTGTCGGTATTTGTACTGTTGTTGCTGTTGTTGCTGGTGGTGGGGGTGTTCCTTGTGGTTAAATTCTCAAACTGACCGAATACGTAACACGGGTGTCTCACTACGTGAGACGCCCGTGTTACGTATTTTTGCAACATTTTGTAAAAACAGGACTTACGGGATATATTCAGACCAAATCGGTCAGTTTGAGTAATTTAGCAGGGTGAAGTTTCCGTCGCCCCGACCTTCGGGCCGTAAACAACTGGTACAGTTTTCGGGAGGCAGGGCAGTTTGACCGCGCTGCGTTCACGTCTGCGCGCGCAAACGCGAACGTAAAAATCAGGGAGACGAAAAAAAATAAAAAAATAATTTCGTTGGCCGCCAAGGACTTATGTCGTCGCAATCCGATTTGTGTTCGCGTTTGCGCGCGCAAACGCGAACGCAAAAGTTAATATAGAGAACTAGAAGATAGGTCGTAGGACATAGAGCATAGGGAAAAACGGCAAGCCGCACAAGATAGGTAAGATAGGCAAGGTTGAATTTTTTAAAATGGGCGAAAAAATAACCTCAAAATACGCAAATCTATGCCCGCCAAAGACTTATGGATTTTGCAATTGGCCCGAATTGGCCCCAATTGGCCCGAATTGGCCCGTTTCGTTCCGTTTCGGCCCGTTTTCGTTCCGGTAGGCTTAAATTCGATCTGGAGCAGAGTCTTGTAAATACCCCGCTGGTAGGTTATGAGTATTCGTTCCGTGTGTTTGGGTTTGGAACTTTTAGAAGGAGACACTTGTGATTATCATTGGTGAGAAAATTAACGCGACACGGAAGTCCATCGCTGCCGCCATTTCGGCAAGGGATGAGCAGCACATTATCGCAACTGCCATTGAGCAGGTCGCTGCCGGGGCGAACTACATCGACCTGAACGGAGGCGATCCGAAGGCTGAAATGGAAGTCGCCAATATGGAATGGCTGGTGAAACTCGTTCAGTCCAATACCGATATGCCGCTGTGTCTGGACTCGGCCAACATCGACGCGATCAAAGCCGGACTTGCGGCAGCGGAAAAGAAACCCATCGTCAATTCCGTCTCTCTGGAAACAGAGCGGCTTGAAGCCTTTCTGCCCGTACTGACCGATAACGAATGTATGGTAATCGCACTGTGCATGTCCGACGAAGGTATGCCTGCGGGCACCGACGACCGCGTCGAACGGGCAGGGAAACTTATCGAGCAGATTACCGCCCTGGGTAAAAAGACCGACGAAATCATTATCGACCCGTGCTTCGTTCCGGTCTCCACCGATCCGCAGTCGGCCCGGAATACCTGTGAGGCCATCAGGATAATTCATAAGAATCATCCCGAAGTCCACATCGGCGGCGGGTTGAGCAATACGAGTTTCGGCCTGCCGGGACGAAAATTCATCAACTTGGCGATGATGGCGACATGTATCTATTTCGGAATGGATTCAGCCATCGTTGACCCGTGCACGCCTAACATGGTTTCGCTGATGCTGGCAGGCGAGGTGCTCGGCGCAGCCGACGAATGGTGCGCCAACTACGTTACCGCTCACCGCGAAGGTAAATTGAAATAATTGTAGAAATAACCGTAGGCTGGGTCGAGCGGAGCGAGGCCCACCTTTTTCCTTTAAACGTTGCAAGGTGGGCCTCGCTCCGCTCGACCCAGCCTACCATTGCGGGAAAAAAGAAATTCGTGTAATTCGTTCTAATTCGTGTAATTCGTGAAATATGACAACGAAAGCACAAGGCATTATCGAACTTCCTGACCGCCGCATTGAATGCGAGGCCGATGCTCCATGCCTGTTGACCGATCTGGTCGCAGAGGCCGGTGTAATCCTGAATGTCGCCTGCGGCGGGGCGGGCACGTGCGGCGGGTGCGCGGTCGATATACTCGCAGGACAATTCAGCGACCTCGCCGGTAACGCAATTCCAGCCGATGCCGGTAAAGCCAAACGAGTCCTCGCATGTCAAACACGCCTGCTGGTCGGCGAATTTCATATCCGCATCCCGCACCACAGCCTGGTTTCCGCCGGCGAGAAGGTGGTCATGGACTTCGAGCACACGCCGCCGAGATCGCTCCGCCCGCCCGTCCGAAAGGAATACCTCCGCCTGTCAAAACCTACGCTGCAAGACCCGCGAGGATGCCTCGAACGGATAACCGACGAACTGCGGCATCGCGGATACGAAGGTCGGATTCTCTCGTCGGTGCGACTCGCCCGTGCAGCAGAGGGAGTTTCGCAAACGGAATACGAACTGACCGTAACCATCACCGGCGAGGGCGGCGAATGGTATCTGATTCGAATCGAA
>DAOVLV010000299.1 GCA_030631085.1 Planctomycetales bacterium
CTGCGGTGAATTCTTCTTCTAGTGGGTGGTATGGACGAATTTCAACTCATTGCAACAACAGCAGCCGGCCTTGAGGCCTGCGTCAAGCGGGAACTTTTGGAACTGGGTTTTCCCGACGCGAAGGTCTGTTCTCCCGGACGCATCCTGTTCCGGGCCGGGACTGAAGGATTGGTTCGGGCGAACCTTTGGCTGCGGACGGCCGACAGGGTTTTGCTTCTCGTCGCTTCATTCGACACGCGCGACTTCGGCGAACTGTTCGACCGTACCCATGCACTGCCATGGCAGCGGTGGATTCCGGCAGATGGTAAGTTCCCTGTTGGCGGACGGAGTTACAAGAGCCAACTCTCTTCCGTCCCCGCCTGCCAGAAGATCGTCAAGAAAGCAATCGTTGAAAAGTTACGGGCCGCTCACGGGGTGAACGAATTGCCCGAAACGGGCGCGACCTGCACTGTCGAGATCGCAATACGCGAAGATGTAGCACAACTCACAATCGACACGACCGGTGCGGGTTTGAACAAACGCGGATATCGCGAGGCCGCCGGGCCTGCTCCAATCAAAGAGACCCTCGCGGCGGCCATGGTGCAAATGAGTTTCTGGAAGCCCGACCGCCAACTGATCGACCCATTCTGCGGGAGCGGAACGATTCCAATTGAGGCCGCTCTGATTGGTCGGAATATCGCACCTGGGCTGAACCGTCGCTTCGTCGCCGAAGAGTGGGAATGGGTTCCGTCCGGGCACTGGAAAACGCTGCGCGAAAACGCACGCGACCTGATTAAACCGCCTCTGCCTTTGCGAATCATAGGAACCGACATCGAACCGAAAGCAATCAGCCTTTCGGCCTATCACGCCCAACTCGCGGGCGTCGCCGACGATATTCACTTTCAGCAAATGGCGTTCGAGAAGTTGACCTCAAATCGAGAGTATGGCTGCGTAATCTGCAACCCGCCATACGGCCGGCGGTTCGAGAAAACTCCGGATATCATGGCGATTTACCAGACGATGCCGGAGGTGTTCCGAACGCTGAAAACATGGTCTTTCTACATAATCACCAGCCTGAATCTGGAGCAGATTTTAGGCCAGTCAGCCGACCGGCGCAGGAAACTGTACAACGGCAGAATCGAGTGCACGTACTACCAATTCTACGGCCCCAGGCCTCCGAAGAGACGCTCGGACCAGCAACATTTACCGCAACAGTCCGAGCATCCCGAACAAGCCGAAGCAAAGGCGCCTTCGGCCTTTGGCGGCTTGGCCGACAACGCCTCGAACCAGGCGGAGATATTTTCCAATCGCTTACGGAAGACGGCCAGGCATCTGCGCCGCTGGCCGGGCAGGGGAATTACCTGCTATCGCATCTATGACCGGGACATCCCTGAGATTCCCCTCGCGGTGGATATTTATGAGGGTCGGCTGCACCTAGCCGAATATGACCGGCCTCACGACCGCACACCCGCCGAGCATGCCGATTGGCTGGATATGCTCGTCAAGACCGCCGGCGAGACGCTCGGTATTCGGCGGGAGGACGTTTATCTCAAGCGTCGCCGACGGCAAAGGGGTATCGCGCAGTACAATAAGGTCTCCGAGACCCGAAGCGTTTTAAAGGTTCACGAGGGCGGGCTGGAGTTCGAGGTAAATCTTTCCGACTACCTCGATACGGGGTTGTTTCTCGATCACCGGATTACCCGCGAGACGGTTCGGGCCGAGTCGGCGGGCAAGCGAATGCTGAACCTGTTCGCCTACACCGGAGCGTTTTCGGTGTACGCAGCCGACGGCGGGGCGACATCGACAATGACAGTGGACTCTTCGAAGACGTATCTCGACTGGGCAAAACGAAACATGTCGGCCAACGGGTTTGAAGGGCAGCAGCATCGGTTCGTTCGGGCTGACACGATGGAGTTTCTGCGCAGAAGCCCACGATCCGGGCAATACGATATCGCTGTGATCGACCCGCCGACGTTTTCCAACAGTAAGCAACTACAGAACGTCTTCGATGTGCAACTTCACTACAGCGACCTGCTCACCGCAACGGCCCGGATAATGCCTGAAGGCGGCGTGATTTACTTCTCCACAAATTTCCGCCGGTTCAAGTTCGACCCTGATACGCTTACCGGCCTGGAGGTTCGGGAAATCTCCCGCCGGACCGTTCCCGACGATTTTCGCAACAAACGCATTCATCGCTGCTGGCGGATGACTGTGCGGTAAGCGGGGGATAAAGGGGGTAAAGGGGATAAAGGGACGGTTCGCTTAGCTGCCAACTGTTTATCTCAAGCATCTATATCTACACCGCTTCACGAAACTTCCGCGCCGGGCGGGATTTGGGCGTCGGGCGTGATGACGACGACTTTTCGCTCATCGCCGTCCATATATGAGGCTGCCAGGAGCATGGCGTTGGATTCCAGTCCTCGCATTTTCCGAGGCTGGAGGTTGGTTACGACCACGATGTTCTTTCCCAGAAGCGATTCGGGCGGGCAGTGTTCCTTGAGTCCTGCGATAATCCGCCGCTGCTCGGTCCCCAGGTCAATCTCCAGGATGAGCAGTTTGTCGGCATTGGGATGGTCGCTGACGGCTGTTATCTTCGCGACGCGAAGGTCGAGTTTGCAGAAGTCGTCGTAACTGATAACAGGCTTTGCCTGGTCGTCCATTGTTTTAACTCCCTGCTGTTTGTTATTCTCGGCGATGAGTGTAATCGGCAAGGCGGACGTTCTCAAGTCTGGTTATTCGGGAGTAACCGGCCCGAACTGCTCGACGCGCCGGCTGATCTTTTCCAGGCGTCCGAAATCGGCGGCAGGCGGCGTGGTGTCGGAGATTCCGAGGATCAGATGATCGCCGCCGCCGGCGTCTTCGAAAAATCCGTCGAGAAAAGCGTCGAATTCTTTATCCGACATACTGAATGGCAGCAGCGACACCGACGGGATCCCGCCCATAATGGTTATCTTTCCGCCGAAGAAATCCCTGACTTCCTTGAAGGACAGTTTCGTCATTGGGGCCGGGCAGATAGAATCGGCGACGTCTATCTGCGATTCCACGTAGTGTTCCAGAAGTCCGGTGTTCTCGCCGTCGGTATGCGTCAGCAGATATTTGCCGCGTGCATGCAAGGCTTCGGCGAATTTTTTCAGCCAGGGTTTTATGTGTTCGGCGAAGAAAGGCGGGTAGGTAACACTGGCGTCGTAGTTAGCGCCGAGCAGCACCAGTTCGGCCGGACAGGCAGCGGTGGTTTCGAGCAGCCGGTTCCAGTAGATGCCGATCTTCCCGGCAAGTTCGGCCAGTTCGTCGGGGCGGTCGTGCATCTCGTAGAAGAACACGTCCAGCGGCATAAGTTCGCGTTGAATCAGGTGCATTGGAGAGGCCGCCAGGCTTACGAAAGCGGCTGCAAGCCCGCGGTCGCCGATCTGCTCGGCGTATTCGGCGTAGCCGCCATAGTTGGGTTCGACGCGGGCGTTTTTGAATATGAAGCCGAGGGCCTTGTAGTCCTCCGGCCCCGCGAAGGCGTGCTTTTCGACGTGCGTAATGGTAATGCCGGCCTTGCGCATGCCTTCATCGTAGAGTATTACCGTGCTGATACTGCCGGCGGGGGTGTCGTATTC
>DAOVLV010000097.1 GCA_030631085.1 Planctomycetales bacterium
CGAGACTCCCCTGCCTACACCGGACGGTCAGCCATCCGGGCGGCATCGGCGTATCCGCTGCCGGTTGGAACCGGCGGACCTTCTGGCCGCCGCTACCGACAGCAGCGAGTTCTTCCGCCACTGTGCGGGCGTCGCACACGAAGTGCTCAAACACTACGACGTCGGAGGAATCGAACTGGCCATCGAAAAGATGGACCTTCCGCTGAAAAAGGGTGTCTCCTCATCGGCAGCCGTCTGCATCACCGTAGCCAAAGCGTTCGACGCCGTCTATGGCCTGAACCTCTTCCCGCACGAACTGATGGACCTTGCCTATCGAGGCGAACGGCTGACCGGAAGCCAGTGCGGACGGATGGACCAAGCGTGCATCTTCGGAAAGACGCCGGTGTTGCTGAGTTTCACAGGCCCGGACGACGTGCGTATCGAACCGATCTTCCCGGAAGGACAAATCGAGATGTTCGTCGTGGACCTTTCAGGCGAAAAGGATACCGTCAAGATTCTCGCCGACCTCCAGGGCGCTTACGCCGACAACGCCGACCTCCGCGACGCTCTTGGCGCCGACAACGAAACATTCGTCCGTCGGGGATGCGGCGCACTGGTCCGTGGCGACGCCGCCCAACTCGGCGAAATAATGACAGCCGCACAGAAAAACTTCGACGCGAAGGTCGCACCCGCCTGCCCGGACCAACTCGCCAGCCCGCTACTGCACAAAATCCTTACGCTCGAAAGCATCGCAGAGCACATTTACGGCGGTAAAGGCGTCGGAAGCCAGGGCGACGGTACTGCCCAGTTGGTCGCTCGCTCGCTGGCTGACCGAGACGAGGCGATGAAAAAAATCGCCGCCGCTTTCGGCGATATGCGATGCTTCAGCCTTACTATCCATCCCCACCTCCCGCAGACGTAAAAAAACTTCTGCCTCCTTTTTTATTCTTGAAAAAACAGATGAGGAAGATATAAGTCTGTCGATGCGGAAGATTCGTGTTGTATCCGGGCCAGACCCGGTTTTGGAAAAGGAGTGCAGGATAACCATGAAAGCACATGTTAACGGCAGGTTCGTGGACCGGAAGGATGCGAAGGTCTCCCTCCTCTCGCACAGTTTCGGCAGAGGCTCGGCAATCTTTGAGGTGGTGTCGATCTCGCAGACCGCCAAAGGCGGGGCGTTCTTTCGCCTGATAGAGCATGTGGCGAGGATGTTCAACAGCGCCAAACTCCTCCTGATGGAGATGCCCATGTCTCCGGAAGAGGTGGTCGAAGCCGTCGTCGCCACTGCCGCGGAGAACGACATCTCGTTCGGAATAGCGAAGTTCCTCGCCTACTATCCTGTGGAGGAGTTTCACCTCCTGCCAGCCGACCCGAAGGTGGAGTTCGCGGTCTTCTGCGACGATTACGGCCGCCAGGGTGTAACAGTCGATGATCTTGCCAAGCCTGTCTCCGCGGGGATTTCCACGATTATGAAGCTCGACCCCAAGACAATACCGGTCCACGCGAAAGTCGCCGCAAACTACGTCAACGGAGCGCTCGCGCTGATGGAGGCGAAGAAGAAAGGTTGCGACGACGTGATACTCCTGGACACTTCCGGATTCGTGGCCGAAGGCCCGACATCGAACGTCTTTTTCGTCGAGGACGGAAAGATTCTCACTCCCACGTCCAGAAACACGCTTGGCGGCATCACCAGGGACAGCGTGATCCACATTGCCCGGGACCTCGGCCACGAGGTGACCGAGATGGACATCAGCCCCGAAAGGATCGCGGATTTCGACGAGGCGTTCTACACTTCGTGTTCTCCGGGAATCGCCCCGATCAACTCGATTGACTCAAAGCCCATAGGCACGGAGTGCCCCGGCCCCGTAACGCAGGAACTCGCACGCAGACTCCACGACGCCTACGAGGGACAAGCGCCGCAGTATGAGAATTGGCTGACGTACGTCGGGTAACAGGTGGCGGCAGCCGGCGACGCCGCCTTGGTAAAAAAAAGGTCAGGAGCCTTTTTCTCCTGTTGGAGTTTGAATAGTGAAATTACGCAATCCGTTCACCCATCCGGGCAAGTGGTACAAGGCCAACTTGCACACGCACACGACGACGTCGGACGGGCTGCAAAGCCCCGCCGAGACGGCAGAGGCGTATCGCAAGGCCGGATACCATGTCCTGGCCCTGACCGATCATCACAAGACCAACGACGTGAGCGGTCTGTTGCGGAAAAATTTCCTTGTCGTCAGCGGCATGGAGTATCACCCCCGCTGTCCGGGCAGCAAGATGGTCCATCACCTTGTGGCCGTCGGCGTGCCGCATGGATTCGGCTTCGCTGAACAACACCCCGCCGACGCCAACGCCTGTATCCGTGCAGTCAAGGCCGGCGGCGGCGAAACGTTCCTGGGCCATCCACTCTGGTGCGGGCATCGCTACGATATGTATTCGTACCTGCGTGGCCTGATAGGCGTGGAGGTGTTCAACAGCACCTGTGGTAGAGTAGGCCGATCCGACAGCGAAACCGACTGGTGCCACCTGCTCGACGCGGGGCGAATCATGCCCGCCCTGGCCGTCGATGACAGCCACGGCGGAGACGACCGCTTCTGCGGCTGGGTCTGGCTGCGAATGGCAAGCCTGACGGTCAGGTCCGTGATGAACGCCCTGCGGAAAGGTTGCTACTACAGTTCCACAGGCCCGACCATCCGCGAATTCCGCGTTCGCCGCGGAGTGGCGGAGGTGTCCTGTTCGCCGGTAAAGGCCATTTATTTCGTAGCCCATTCCCATAACGGCGACCGACGCCTGGCCAAAACCGGAAAGAGCATCCGCAAGTTCTCACACCCCGTCGGCGAGGACTGGCGGTACGTTCGCGCCGTCGTTACCGACCACGCCGGTTTGAAGGCCTGGACCAACCCTATCGTCCTGTAAGTGAGCAGGCTGCCGCTCGGCTGCCGAGCCTATTGTTTGCACTCTGCCGGGATAACGATATGATACCGACATGTCTTATAGTCCAAAACGTATCGCCATTCTCGGTTCGACCGGAAGCGTAGGCCGGCAAGCGCTGGAAATAATCGCCGCCGATGAAAGTTTGAGCGTCGTAGGTCTCTCTGCCGGGGCGAACTGGAAACTCCTGGCTGAACAGGCAAAGACCTTCGACGCAGACGCCGTCGCCATCGCCGACCCCGAAGCCGCCAAAGAACTTATTTCAATCCTTTCGGAAGGAACCGACCTGCTGACCGGACCGGAATCCATGAACGACCTGATCTGGCAGGTCGAACCCGATATGGTCCTGACGGCGGTGGTAGGTTCAGCCGGACTGGGACCGACTCTGACGGCAATCAAGTGCGGAGCGGACCTCGCTATCGCAAACAAGGAATCGCTGGTAATGGCCGGGGCAATTATCATGCCGGCAGCGCGAAAGGCGGGCATCAACGTCCTTCCGGTCGATAGCGAGCACTCAGCCATCTTTCAATGCCTCATCGGACACGAGCACAAGGACGTTCACCGCGTAACGCTGACGGCATCGGGTGGACCGTTCCGAAACAAAACGCTCGACCAGGTCGAGCACGCCTCGCTGGATGATGTTCTAAAGCATCCCACCTGGAAAATGGGGCGGAAGATTTCCGTCGATTCAGCCACGATGATGAACAAGGCCCTGGAGATAATCGAGACACATCACCTGTTCGACCTGCCGACCCATCGGATAGAGGTTGTCATTCATCCCGAATCGATTGTCCACGCATGCGTTGAGTTTTTCGATGGCAGCGTTCTGGCACAGTTGTCCCGCCCGGCGATGACCACTCCTATAGCCATCGCGTTATCCTATCCACAGCGGCCTGCACACCCTTCAGCGCCGCTGCTGGACCTGGCCGAAACCGGGGCCTTACACTTTGAAGAGGCTGATACTCAGCGTTATCCTGCACTCGAACTGGGCTACGAGGTAGTCCGTCGCGGCGGAACCGCCGGAGCAATTCTCAACGCCGCCAACGAAACCGCCGTTGAAGCCTTCATGTCCGGACGAATCGAATTCGGGCAAATCGTCGGAATTGTCGAAAAGGTTCTGACCGAAACGCCGATAAAAACCGAAATAGACTTAGAAACAATCCTCGCCACCGACAACGAGGTAAGGCAAAGAACAGAGGAAATAGTAATTGGTAATTAGTAATTGGTCAAAAAAGACCTGATACCGAATTACGAATTACGAATTACGAATTACGGAGAAAAGATGGAAATTCTTGCAGTTGACATCGGCATGTACTGGTCTCAATACGTCTGGCCTTTCATGATGTTTATAATCGGCCTGTCGCTTGTGGTCTTCGTTCATGAGTTTGGTCATTTTCTGGCGGCCAAGTGGGCGGGCGTGGCGGTACAGGAATTCGCGCTGGGTTTCGGTAAGAAGATACTTGGATTTCGTCGCGGCGAGACGCTCTATCGTATCAATGCCGTTCCACTTGGCGGATACATCAAGATGCTGGGGCAGGAGGATTTCAACCCCGGCGCAACGGCTGAACACGACCCCCGCTCCTGGCAACGAGCGCCCGCGGGGAAAAAGATAGTGATTCTTTCTGCCGGCGTGGCGATGAACGTCGTCTTCTCGATTATTGTATTCGTAATCGTGTATATGAACGGGATACGCTTTATCGCACCGGTTGTCGGATCGACCCAGCCGGGGCTACCGGCCGCTACAGTCGTCCTACCGGATGAAGTCGCCGAGGCCATGGGGGTCGAAGAGGCTGTCGGGCTGCAGGCCGGAGACCGGATACTGAACGTCAACGGGAAAAAAATCCGCCGGTTCAGTCAGGTCCAGATGGCGGCAATCCTCAGCGACGACGACGAGACATTCGACCTGACAGTAGCCAGAAAAGTCAAAGGACGCGAGATAACCTTCAATGTAACTCTGACGCCGAAAAAGAGCGAGGTAGGCCCGTTCGGCGAGCATTACATCTTCGGAATCGGCAGGCCCGTCAGCACTGTAATCGAAGAATCGGGCAAGAAAGGATACGCCGCTAAAGAGAAATTCAAAAAGCACGACAGGATCGTCGAGATCGCCGGTGAGCCGATTGAGAATTTCTGGGATATTACCCCCGCGCTTCGTTCCGGTGCGGGAAAAGAAGTGGAATTCGTCGTCGAGCGAAAGGGACAAAAGGTCCGCGTAAAGGTCAAGCCGATGGAGATTTCCGGTAGGACCGGCGGTAACGACAAAGAGAACCTCTCGATCCTGGGTATGTCGCCGAGAATCCGGGTCGCAGCGGTTTTCAAGGACTCCCCCGCCAAAAAAGCAGGACTGAAACCCGACGACATTATACTGTCCTACGCTGGTGAAGATTCGCCAAGCCGGGCCGAACTGCTTGAAATCAACAAGAAATTCGCGGACAAAGAAACGACCATAAGCATCCTCCGCAACGATAAGGTTCTTAATCTGAAGATAACCCCGGCCAAGGACAAGAAAAACGAGAATGTCCTGGTCGGGATTATTACCACAACCGAGCAAGACAAGGTATTGGTAGCGAGTGTCTATCCCGACTCGCCTGCCGCCGAAGCCAGTATCGCCAAAGGCGCCATCATCACGAAAATCAACGATACGCCGGTCAATACATGGGCGCAAATGTATGCCGCACTACGATCATCCGTCGGTAAAAAGGTCGTGCTGACCTATACCACCGCCGGAAGCAAACAAAAAGGCGCCGTCGAAGTTCTGACTAATAAGATATTCGACCCGGAAAAATACTCTTTCACCTCGCCCGCCATAGGCGTAGTCTCGATCCTGAAAACCGATCCGATCCGAGGAAATCCGCTCGAAGCGATTGCGTGGAGCGCTGAAGACACAACCGTATGGATGATCTCGGTCTATAAGAGTCTGCGAAACATCTTCAAGGGACGGGCGAGCACGAAGGGGCTTAGCGGCCCGGTGGGTATCGGCGCTATCGCCGTCGCAAAGGGCAGAGAGGGCATAGTTGACATAGCGTATTTCATGGCGATGCTGTCGGCGCTGGTGGCAGTGTTCAACTTCCTTCCGCTACCTGTGCTCGACGGCGGACACGTTGTGCTTACATTAGTCGAAAAGATCAGGGGTGGCCCCATACCGACCAAAGTGATGATCGGTATCCAACTGACCGGATGGGTGCTTATCGGTGGCCTGTTCCTGGCCATTACCTTCCAGGACATTGCCCGACATTTCTTCGGGAAGTGGTAGAGGAGACTTTCTAAATGGCATCTCGTGAGCAAATCGGCGTTGTTATCGTCGGCTGTGGGACGGTCGGCGGAGCGACTGCGCAAATCCTGACACAACAGGCCGACGAACTGACTGAACGCATCGGCGTCTCAATGCCGCTGCGGGCAATCGTCGATGTCGATTTCACTCACGCCAGGGAACTGGGGCTGGACGAAAAACTCTTCTGCACAGACCTCGATGCCGCCATTGCCCGCGAAGACGTGCAAATAGTCGTCGAACTCGTCGGCGGGACCACCATCGCAAAGAAAATTGTCGCCCAAGCCATCTCCGCCGGTAAGCACGTTGTAACGGCCAACAAGGCGCTGCTTGCCCATCACGGCGTCGAACTGCTGTCGGCTGCGAGGAAGCGCGGGACGGTTGTCGCACTCGAAGCCAGTTGTGCCGGGGCGATACCGATAATCTCGGCCCTGACGGGCGAACTGGCGTGCGACCAGATCGACGCGATGTACGGTATCGTCAACGGTACGTGCAATTACATCCTGACAGCAATGACTGATCACGATCAGACGTACGCCGAAGCGTTGTCCGTCGCGCAATCTCAGGGTCTGGCTGAAGCCGACCCGACACTCGACGTTACCGGCGTGGATTC
>DAOVLV010000384.1 GCA_030631085.1 Planctomycetales bacterium
ATAAGCGTCCGCGCAATACCGATACGCTGCTTCATCCCGCGAGAAAGAGTATCGACGAACCGGTCGTGCAGGTCGTGGGATTCGGTCATATCAAAAACCGCTTCGATCCGTTCACGTCGCTGACGTCGGGGTATTCCGAAGGCTGCGCCGAAAAAGTCCAGATACTCCCATACGCGCATCTGTTCATAGACGCCGAATCTGTCAGGCATATATCCGACAAGGCGTTTTATCCGCTCTCGTCCGCCGGCAACGTCCACGTCGGCAATACTGGCCGAACCGCTACTGGGACGCAACAGCCCCGCCAGTATGCGAATGGTCGTCGTCTTACCGGCTCCGTTGTGCCCGATGTAACCGAATATCTCGCCGCGACGAACCTCAAGGTCCAGGTCCGTCAACGCCTTTATCTCGTCGTAATGGCGGGTCAAGCCTTTCGTACGCAGGATGACCTCATTATCTGCAACGCTCACTTGCTTACCCCTTCCAGAGTCAGGTTCAGCGATTCAATTTTCCACAGTGTGGATATACGTTCGTGTTTGTTCTGTTTGTCTGTTGTAACCGGATCGACTTTGATGGTGATTTTATACGCGCCTTCGATGCGTCGGAGATTCTCGAATGATATTTTGTATGTCCCGACGGGGCGCTCGATTGTTCTTATCAGTGTCCCTCCTTCCGCTTTGTCTCCTTTGCCTGTAACGGCAAAGAAACGTATTCGGCAGTTCGGCGCACGCATCGTAATTTGCAGCGTGGCGCGAGCGTCGGTGAGTTCGACGGTAGCAGCCGGGGGGGCGAAACTCAACACCACTTCGCCCGAAAGGTTGGACTCGTTGAACCGGCGATCCTTCGGAACCCATACGGGCGGATGCCCGCCTATGTGAAGTTTCAGCAACCCGCCCGGAACGACAACCTTCGTATCGGACAGCGACTTTAACATCGCCAACGGCGACGTCAGCAACGTCAACCCATTCGATTCGACATCTTTGGCAAGAGTTTTGTCGAGCGGGTCCAGCAATCTTTGGCGGGACCATCCAAGCAGCATGGGCGACGGATTGGACAGGCGGCGGTTCTGTCCGGACGCTTGACTTATCATGGCGGAAATAAGATCGTTGCGGAGCAGGTCCGGTTTTCTGCGAACGGTCTTTCCGGTGTAGGTATCTTTGGGTAGTGGCGGGTCGTTGATAACAACTTCAGTGGCGCGTCCGGCTGGGAGATCGCCGACGGAATAGGCCCGTCCGCCCGCAATTACTAAGGCATCGAAGACGTCCGCGCCGGTGTTGTTGGTTATCGTACCGGAAAGCCCCTTCGGACCCAGGGACAATTTCGTAACCAGCCGGCCTGACAGGATCATCGGCGATTCGGCGTAAGCGGCCCGACTGCTGTTGGCGATTATACGCACGTTTTCAACGGACATGGTCCTTCCGGCTGAAATCTCCGTCAATTTCATCACTGAAATTGAGGCCGAAGCAGCCGGTCGGATAGTTCCCAGCGTCGAACCGGATGAAAAGGCTCCATCTTCGGTTTTTGGCGTGTAATAGGTCGATAGTTGCTGAACGTGCGCCGTTCCGTCAGACCTGGACGACGCCATCGCCAGGAAACTCAGCCTCGGTTCGTCACGAAGCGTCATCCCCCACGCCAACATACCTGCCGCTCCCAGCAGACCGACCGGTATCATCACCAGCCAGATCAATTCGCCGCGTCGGATAAATCGCATAAACAACCCCATCAGGCCGAACAGGACTGCCAGAACGCCGACGATGCAAACCGGTGTGCGCCGGTCTGGGCTGCGACGTCCGGCGATTTGGGGCAGTTTATCCTTGGCCGCCTCGGCGAAAGCGTCCATCGAAATCGGCGTGGTTCGCTTTGCCTGCCTGCTTATTGTCTGCCAAAGCATTTCAGACCGGTCTGTCTTGTCCCTGGGGCGACTTGTCGGTCGGCTCGTATTGTTCCTGGGTTGACTTACCGTCTCCGGCGCCAAAGCGCCGACCGGTACGGACAGCGTGAAAATCACCCCTGAACCAAACCGGCGCGACGTCAAAAAAGGCATACCATTGGCTTTCCACAGCACCTCAGTACCGCTCAGCGGGCACAAGTGCGCCATTGTCATCGGCGTTGCCAGGTCGATCTCGAAGCGATCTTCGCCTTCTGTACTTTTGGCCTCAAGGCGATATTCCTGATGACTTCCCGCGACAACAACACCGGCGGCTTCAGCGAGCCTTCCGGCAAGCGTGCGTTCGGCTGCCGAGTGGGTGGTAACCAGCAGTGCGCCACCGCGTCCTACCCAGTCAAGAACGGCGTCTATTTGAGAGTCCAGCAAATCTGCCGGTTCAGACGACGAGATGATGAACATCTCAAGCGATGAATATCCGTACCACCTGTCAGGAAGAAGTCGCTGAGACGAATTGGCCAGGGCGACCTGCCCGAAGGGGCTGTCGGGTATATTCGCAAGGTAGGAATGGTCCTGCCCCGGTGTAATCTCGGTATCAACATAGGCCAGACAGTATTGCCTGGGCCCCAACGGGCGAACCAGCATGAAATTACTGTCGAGGATTTTATTGGTAGCAGCATTTTCCAGCCTGAAGTTCTGCTCGCTGTTACCGTATGAGAGTTTTTTCGACGGTAAGCGTTTGGGCTTTATGG
>DAOVLV010000047.1 GCA_030631085.1 Planctomycetales bacterium
ACAGTCGATGTTCGCCAGTGAACGTCCAGTCCGATAAATAACATGCGAGTCTCCTTTCGTGTAATGTGGCTTTCCAGTAAAGACCACGATCTTACCGAAAGGGGGCTTGCTTCATAGATTCACCTTCAAGCGTAGCGAAGCGGAGCTTGTGGGTGCAGTCCATCGGGAGAAAAGAACGATGACAGTCAAAGTGGATGCGGATAGAGAGCGTATCGCCCAATTTTGTCGTGAGCACCACATTCGCCGGTTGGCGTTGTTTGGGTCGGTTCTCCGCGATGACTTCAGCCCCGAAAGCGACGTGGACGTCCTGGTGGACTTTGAGCAGGGGCATGTGCCGGGACTGTTCGGGTTGGTTCGTTTGGAGCGGGAATTGTCCGACGTCTTTGGAGGCAGAAAAATCGACCTGCGAACCCCTGAGGACATAAGCCGTTATTTCCGGGAAAATGTCCTCGCCGAGGCCGAGGTGCAGTATGCAGGATAGACGGGTAGGCTGGGCCGAGTGAAGCGAGGCCCACCTTTCCCGTTAATTGGGGTATGAAAAATGGATACTTACCGAACGATCAAAGCTTTGGTTTTCGACTATATCCATCGGTGCAAAGGGCAAGTCGATTACGAGACCTTGACTGGTGAGGTTAAAAACAATTTTCCGCAGAGCAAATGGAAAAAGACGCATTGGTCTTGGTACCGCTATCAAATTGTACAAGGACGCTTCAAGAAATTCTTTTCCGAAGAGGAGCGTGCAAATCTTTCCCAAGGCCGGAAAATTCATAAGACCGATGCGGCTGAACCAATGTCTCAAAAAATCGCTGCTGATACGCTGCCCGTTACAAGAGGTCCTGCACCAAAAGACCCTGTAGTCAAACGGATTGGTGATAATGTCTTAAATCACGTTCGGTTCGTCGTTTCATTGGCAGCTGGCCAAGATGTCGATCTCAAATTCAAGTTAAACCGTTGGGTTTTCAGCCGTCTTTTGCAGGACGAAATCCGTATTAAGCGACCCATCAAACGGAAACTTTGGGATTCGGGAGTGCAAGTGTGCCAGGCATGTGGACAAGCGTTTGGCTCACTGAAGGGCGTCGAAATACATCGGAAGAACACAGATTTAGGTTACTCGTTAGAAAACTGTGAACTTCTATGCCGTGAGTGCCATCAGGAGCTTGGCCGACACAGCGGGTAGGCTGGGACGAGTGGCACGTAGTGTCCCCGCGCAAGTGGTGCTATACATTATGCGATTAAACAGGTCGCCCCAGTCGTGGCCGAAGAGGATGACAGGATTGTTGTTGTAACGGTTTATACGTTTTTCTTTTGATGGAGTTGGCAACATGAAAATCAGTTACGATGAACAGGTTGACGCTCTCTACATCCGGCTGCTGGAGGGTGATTTCCAGTGCAGGACCGTTCGTCTGTCCGACACCATTGCTCTGAACATAGGCCCGGCAGAGGAACTTGTCGGCGTTGAAATACTCGACGCGAAGGAAACGCTTCACCTCAAAGCCGCCCCGGAAGTAGGCCTGGAAAACCTCAAAGCCAGACTCGCGGGATAAGGATGTAGCGAGTAGGCTGGGACGGAGCGAAGCGCAGTCCCACCTTTCCGCTGTATCGATAGTAAAACAGAGCCGAACGGCAAGCCGACTCGCGGCATTGGCTTACCGTTCGGCTCTGTTTCTTCGGACACAAACATGGTTGCAAACACCGCAATCACGCCACCGGCCTATTTCCCCATCAATTTCGCTGCGACAACGGCCACCTCGTTTTCGTAGCCCGAATCGACCAGTTCTCCGAATTTCGTCTTGAACCAATCCGCGTCGAACAATTGCCAGCCGCGTTCCTTGCAGTACGACTGTATGTTGTCTTGATCTTTAGGGGGTATTTTGCCAGCCGCAAGGCAAAGTTGGACTTTCGGGCTATTCAGACATGCGCCCTCTTTCTTGAGTTGATGAATAAGGCGAGACCGTACGACAGACCAGAGATTTTCATCATTAAAAAGCTTATATTTCTTATTGCCTTTTTTTCCAGAGAAGTCTTTGTACACGACACCACGCGAGTTCAAGAAGGATTTACATTCAATGACAAGTAGTTCATTCGATCTTGGTTTATAGGCAACAACATCAAGCTCCCACCGGGGTGATGATGGCTTGCCAATCTTCCGCTTCTCTTCCTTGGTCAGATTGACCTTGTATGACGTCCTGACCCAGTATCCTTCTCGATTAAGAATCATCGCGACGATGTTTTCAAAAGCATCCATGGGTAGCTCCAGATTTCTTAATACCATCTCGTTTTAGATAATCGCTTGCTCTTTTCTTTCCGTTTTTTTCCTAGTCCCTAATCCCTAGTCCCCAGTCCCTCTTCTGTACCTGCATACGCAGTCGAATACTTCGCCGCCGGCGCGGGCGGCTATTATCGGGTCCTTCAGGAGGCATAGTTGGAGCGAATCGACTGCAAATTCCGTGTTGAGATTGCTCTCGACGCTTCTTCCCATCCCTTCGAGGACGACCAGGTCGGCGTCCCTGGCGGCTGCGTTCAATTCGTCGGAGACTTCCGCCAGATCAATCAGCGGAATGTCGTTGCCGGTCGATACGACCTCGAACAGACCGGCAGAGATATACGAAGCCAATTCGTCGTCCAGATTGGCAAGTTTGTTGAGGATTTCGACGGCCTCATCGGCTGTAACGTCGTTGAGGGTCGGCAGTTCGTTGGCAGCCAGGACGATTTGGGTACCATGAGAGGCGAGTTCGCGTACGAAAGGCATCACACCCAGGATGAAGTCCGCTCCCGTATTATCAACGAATACCACAGCCTTTGCCCAAGGCGCCGGCTGACCTGCACCGGTCGGCAGGTTCGCTGCCAGTTCGTCGAAGTCGTCCACCGCCCAAGGCCGGGGCCTGGTCCGCTCGATGGTGGCTTCGAAATCCACGCTGTCCTCGGCATATCCCATTGTTGCAGTGCTGCCCAGGTCAAAAATGTTCCCCGCGAAGATACCGCGAATAAGATGTTCCCATCGTTCCGTCGCCGGCAGGGATTTGAGGTGGTCGATAACGCCGGGATAGGTTTCAATGGCCGAAGCGTCCTCGCGCTGTTTGATATGCCTGAACGGGTCGTTCAGGCCGTTGTCGCGAAGAGCCTTTTCGCGCAGGCGGCACAATTCAATGATGCCAAGCCGATCAGGCCTGATTGATTCGGCAGGTCCCGGATTGTCGCGCAGTGAGACAACTACCTCGGCGAACTGCCTACTCGCCGATTCAATCTGTTTGCGCGCACCGCGCCCATAAGCGACCTGGGCGTATGAAAGCGTATCGGCAAAGTGGTTCTCGAACAGTTCTATCCAGTACCGCCTCGCCTCGGCATCGGAAATCAAATCGAAATCACTGACGGCATAACCGTCAGGATCAGACAAAAGACAAAAATGACTCATAGAAACCTCGATTGGTAATTCGTGATTGGTAACTGGGTATCGAGTCTTTTTTTACCAATTACTAATTACCAGTTACCAATTACTACTGTATTTTTATCGTTACCATGGTCAGGTCGTCGGACCTTGTTTGCAGGCCTGCGAACCGTCTCATTTCCCAGAGTATGAATTTTCCGATTCCTTTTGCTGTTCGTCTTTGTTGGCATGCTTCCAGTACGGCGTTATGGACCCGCTGTCGTCCGAAGGCGTCGTCGTGGAAGTCGATTGCTTCGGGTAGTCCGTCGGTAAATATATTCAGTATGTCTCCGCTTTCCAGGTTGAGTGTTTCCTGGTGGAATGGCATTTTCTTGTCCATTCCGAGTACGCCGCTTCCTCCGGGCAGTTCGCTGACTTGCCCGTTTCTTACCAGTAGTACCGGTTCGTGCCCTGCACTGCAATAGGTCAGCGTTTTTCTCTTCGCGTCCAGCACTCCGAAGAAGAGTGTTACGAAATCGCCCACTTCGCTTTCACGCCAGAGGTCCGCGTTGACGGCGGATAGTATTTCCGAGAGGTCGGATAAGTGGGCTGCGTGTGCCCGCAGGGCCGATCGCGTCGAAGCCATTAGTAGCGACGCCCGCACGCCTTTTCCGACGACATCGGCGACGCATATCCCGAGTTTTCCGCTTCCCATATCGATATAATCATAGAAATCGCCAGCCAGTTCGAAGCAGGGCACATATATCGCCGCTATGCCCACGCCTTTAATCTTCGGCGGTTTGGATGGGATCATCCGCTTCTGCACGTCGCCGGCAAGGCGCAGATGTCGGCGGATTCTCTCCGCCAGAAGAGCTTCTTCGTACAGGCGAGCGTTGACCACAGCATTGGCTGCCTGCGACGCCACGCCGCGAATAAGCGACGTCTCGAACCAGTCGAATTCGTGAGGCCGGCGGGTATAGACGCGAATGATCCCCTCAATCCGCCCATGATAACTCATCGGTACACACAATGCCGAGACGAGGTTTTCGCGCTTTGCTTCTGCCTTGTACAGAACTCGCTCGTCGTTCCGCTCATCGGCGATATAGACGCATCCTTCGCTGGCGAGAACCTCTTGGTCGATCCGGCTGTCGGCAAGGCGTATCGGTCCCTTGGATGTATATTCGCCGCTCAGCCCGTAGGCGGCCATTCGCAACAGTTCTGTCTGGTTTTCGTTGAACACGCGGATGCTGCAGGCGTCGGCGCCGGTTACGCTGACCATGGTCTCGGCCACCAATTGCAGGATTTCCTTCAGGTCTCTGCGTTCGGAAAAGGCGGCGGTCATCCGGTGCATAGCCGAGAGTTCCTCGACTCGGCTGCGAATTTGCTTTGCCTGTTCACACAGACGAACCAGCACGTTACGCATCAGTTCGACCATGCGAGCGCTTTCGGCGGAGTCGGCTTTGCCGATAAGCGAGATTGTTCCGACGTGTTCACCGGAGACAAGCACCTTGACCTCAATCGCAGCCGGATCGGCGGAAACCTCGCTGCCAGGCGTGAGTATTCGCACCGGCGAACCAGCAGCCGAGGAAAACATCCCCGCCAACTGTTCAATCGCGTCATCGCCAAGATATTCTGTCAATGTCATCAATACTGTTTTTTCCCTGCTGCACTGTCCCACATATTTTGATGGGTGTCATGTTCTTTCTCAGGGGAAGAACATGGCACCCATCATTTTAGATGTTACGGAGTACTGGTTAGAGGTAATCCAGTAGCGACAGGCTCAGCACTCTGGCTGTGGCCGCCAGAGTCAGTTCGTAGAATGTCTGGGTTCTTGCAAGTTCGGCTGCCAGTTCGACAATATCGGCGTCCTGAAGGAGCGATTTTCGCGTATCCAGTCCTCCCTTTATGTTTACCAGTGTCGCCTTGAGTGTATCCATCGCCTGAAGGCGTCCGCCTACAACAACCAGGCTGTCGGTCAGACCGCTCATAACTTCATTGAGCGATTCTATCGCTTCGCTGAGAAGTTCGCTCTGCTCGGCGTCCGACAACCCCCTGTCATTGAGAAGGATGTCGCGGACATTGATGAGCATCCCGAACAGGTCGTATGTTCCGGGAACCCGCACCGGTTCGACGCCGACCCGCTCGATCTGCGTAGCGTCAACGTAAAGTATCCTTCCCGTGTCGGAATTCGTAACAACTTCGTTATCAGTGAATGCCGTCAGATCGACAGTAGTTTCAAGGTCGTCGATGGACATTTTACCGGTGGCGTTGATTGAAATGTCTATCATACCGGACAATCCGCCGGCCAGGCTTGTCATATCGACAAACACCACATCTCCGGAAGCGTTTGTGAGTTCCAGATTAACTTCGCCGCCCGTGAATGCGATGAACTGTCCGTCGTCCAGCCTGATCTTGCTCGTATCGGCGTCGAGCGTGAGTGTGTGCGAAGTGCCGATAATGGTGTCTTCATCGCCCGACCTGCTGCCCGCAGCGACACCGGTAGCGCCGCCGTAGGTGGTCGTATCGTGCATTATGGTCAACCAGACATCGCCCCTGACGGTCGATGTGCCCACGCCCGAAGCCGCGCCTGTATCGCCGAAGAAAATTGGCCCGGAGCGATCATCGGAGCGAAAGACGTCATCGCCGACCAGCGTAGCCGACTGATTTATACCCTCGGCGACGGGAACATTGATATTGCGCAGGCTACCTTCATATGTAACCGAGACGATTTTACCGTCCTCGTAATGGGCAACGTATGGCGCTGACGTGCTGGAGGCGTCGCCTCCGAAGACGTATTGCCCCAGTACGCTCGTATTCGCCAAATCGACTGCCTGGTCCAGGATCGAGTCAATCCCAATGGCCATTCCCGAACGCTGCGCTTCGCTCGTCCCGCTGGCAGCCGATGTCAGTAGCTCCATGGCAGTGATCAACGAACTGCTCAATGTCTGCATTACGGAATCGGCCTGCGCCATTGACATTATGATCCGGTCAAGGTTTTCGGAGTGCACTTCCAGCGTCCGGGTCTGGGCCTTGATGTCCATTATCTGAAATGCGTTGCTCGGGTCGTCTGACGCTCGAATCACCCTCGAGGCCGAAGCAATCTGCTCCTGCAGGCGCGCCAGCGTCTGCGAGTGATTCTCAAGCCCGTACATCATATTGTTGTAAATCGTTCCCCAACCGCTCATTAGATCACCTCACAATCACCGGAAGATTCATATTATGTCGAAAAGAAATTGCAACATTTTGTTTTGCGTGGATATGGATTTCGATATCGCCTGATACATCCGTTCAAGGACTATCAGTTTTGCGGCTTCGTCGTTAAGGTCCACGCCGCTGATGTCTTCTCTTTGAGTGCCCAGTTGCCTCATGATATTTTCCATACTGGTTACTCTCGCCTGCCTGACAACGATGGCCTGACCGACACCGGTAACGATCTGCCCGTAATAATCCTGCGGGGAGGTGTCTCCCAGAACGGCGAAGGTATTCCCGGCAATATCGGACATTTTCAGGATGTTGATCCCGTCGCCCCCTGTTGTGCTGACGTCGCCGGCCAGGTTACCGGGGTTATTTAGAATTTCTTCCCGAACCGTCATACCCGAAGCGCCGCTTCCTGAAAACAGCGTGTTAATCCCCGCTGCGGCAAGGAATCCGGATGTATCCGTTCTGGCCAAGGCCTGAATAGTGAAATTGTCGGTATCGGCTAACGATCCGGTGCTCATGGTGACATATATCCCGCTACCGATGTCGAGCAAATCACCGGCGGCATATCCCTGTCCGACGTTCACCGTTTTGACCAGTTCGCCGGCTCCGTTACGAACCTCCAGCACAAGTCCTTCATCGATACCGACATCGCCGGAGCCCGAAACCAAACAGGTAAATACCTGGTTTTCGTCGCCTTCGTATATTCCCGAAATCGTCGCTTCGGCGGAACCGGTGATGTTATCGTTCAGAGGTTGAGAGGAAACAGCCGGTAGGAAATCAAACTGGTATCCGGCATCGGCTTCGATGTGCAGAGCGGAGCCGACAATTGACGCCGATATATTTCCAAGTGCGTCAAGGTCGGCCTGGATGGTTGCGACGGTATCGGTGGCCGGATCGACCGTGATTTCGTGGCGAGTTACGCTTTGGGTGTTCGTGTCAATTACGCGGATAAAGAAACTTCCCGCTTCTACGTCGAGCGACCATTCATCCAGAGTTTCCGACGAAACGGATACCCCTGTCAGGTCGTCAAACGAACCGTTTTTGCCCACGCCCTGGACATGCAGTTGGTTGACTTCGGTAATAATCTGTCTGGCCAATGTATCCAGGCTGCTTCGAATATCGGCGAGTATGTCGTTATTCAGTGCAAGTAAACCGGCCAGTCTGCCGCCGCCGAGGCTAGTATAGCACGTCGGTGAATCTTCCGGCGAGACTCCGATTTTTCCGTCTGACGTGGTTTGAAGTTCCAGTGTCATGACGGACGTACCCGTTACAACCTGCATTCCGTTTGCGGAAATGGTTGTCGTTTCGGCAAGACCGACCCCGCCGGTAACTTCGACATTTATCAGGTCCGCCAATTCCTTAATTGCCTGGTCTCGACGATCCTGTAGCATGTTGGCCGAACCGCCACGCAGGGAAACCGCGGTAATCTGCCCGTTCAGGTCGGATATTTCGTTCGTAAGCGAGTTGACCTGCTCGACGTACTGCTGGGCCTGGAGGTGAACCTGTTCCATCACGTCATCGATAAAGCGCCCGATATTGCGGAACTGACCGGCCAGACCGTCTGCCGCCCATACCACCTGCTCGCGCAGCGCCTGGCTATCGGGCTGGGAGGTCAGTTCCGTCAGCGAGTCGAAGAAGTGGCTTATTGCCACGTCCATACCATCGGAATCCAGCTCGCCGAAGACGCTCTCGATCGTCTCCAGGGTAGTCAACTCCTGCGACGCTTGCCCAAGCGACGATTGTTGACGTACGATTTCCATTTCCAGGAGGTTGTTGATCATTCGCCTGACTTCGGTAATCTCGGCTCCGCCAATGGAAACGACACCGTAGGTGTTCAAACACAACGGACGGATAATCGGGTCCTGGCGATGGTATCCTTCGCTCCCGGCATTGGACAGATTGGTGCCGACCAGTTCGATGGCGCTTTGAACGACGTTCAGTCCGGCGAGGCTTATCGAGAAATTTAACATTCGATTATAGTTCCTTATCCACCAACCCCGCTCCGTTTCGCCAGAGGTTCGTCCCCGTCGCGTCGTATGTCGTAACGGCTTCGCCTGCCGGTAACAAACACTCCATCATCATGCGATTAACTTTGGAACATTCGATCAGAAGCATGGCCGTCTGAAGGTGCTGCCTGCGAAGGTTGCCGACCTGTTGGGCCAATCGCTCCCGACGGTCATTCACCGCCGACGCCTGCGCGTCGGGTAGTTCCGTCACCAGCACGGAAAGCCGCAATGCCCTGGCGTCGTCGTATCCGAATACGCCGGCAAGGGTCTTGCGAACGTCCTGGAGTTTCAGATCGACCCTGGTTTGCGTATGTTCCGTCCGCTCAATTAGTTTGAGCAGAGCCTCGGTGGCTGCATCGTCGGTCGATACCAGCGCTTCGGAAAGGTTCGCCAGTTGCGACCGCTTCTGTTCCAGCAGTTCGATCTCCTCGTCGAGAATCGCCAGGAGTTCATCAATCAACGATTCAGTGCTTCGCACAATCATTCGCTTTGCTCCACCGCCTGCGTCGCATGGTCGGTCATCTGAGAATAAATATCCCGCCACAGACCGACGCCGCCTGCGTCAGCCATTTCCTGGGCAAGGTAAAACCAGAATATGCCCTGGACCTGCTTTGTAATCCCGCTGTCCAGCAGGCCTGATTCGGGAATCGTACGCTGCAT
>DAOVLV010000423.1 GCA_030631085.1 Planctomycetales bacterium
CCGGCGGCAGCAATGGACTGTTGGTGTTGCCGTTGGAGAATATCCGCAGGAACGGGGCGACATTGTTGCCCGTCGGCAGAGCCGGCACCTCAACAGCCGGATACTTCTGGGCAAGAATCTTCCAGTTGAACGTCAACATGTCGTCCATAAGGAAATAGGTGCTGTCCGTCCCCGGCACTGTAACCGCTGAAGCGGGTTGTGTGATAAACGCCGACAAAAACGCACCTAAGACCGCTACTGCTGTAAGGATTCTCATGTTTGTGCCTCCTGATATGTGCTGCGCACAGCGTAATTACAGAACCAATCTCAATCTTTATACTATGTATATTACCTATACTACCACGCGATTCTGATCCTGTCAAGTGTTTTCTGCCATCATGGACAGATGTGAGCGACCTGATTTTCTGGCGGTTTTTAAGTTTTGTTTTAGTCCCGATTTATCGGGACGTTTGATAGTAGCCACGGGCGCAAGTGGAGAAATAATCCAAATTCCCCAGAGTTCCGATTTATCGGGACGATTGAAGGGTTTTCTCTTGCGTTCAATCGCCCCGATGGGGCTCTTGATTAGGTAAACCCTTTTCCACTGTCTGTTGTGATTTCTATTTCTTTGACCCCTGGAGGTTTCAAAATCAACCAGTTTGAGTATAGTCAGCGTCCCTCACTTACGAACAGGCGCATCGCCGCCCGTCGGCTGCATTTCTGGTAGTTCGCGTAAGCGTCGGCGGCCTTTTGTCTTGTGGCGGAGGGGTTTTCGCCGGCAGACCAACTGCGAATGATCGCGTCGAGCGTGTAGGCTTCGGGCGCCATATTTCCTGCGGTGGTAATCAGCGGTTTGCATTTGGCCTTTCGCAGCGGGGCGATGAAATACGAGTAACTCCTGCACGCCAGGACAACGGCGCAGGCGGGATTCGGCCCGCCGCGGTTTTCGGGAAACTCCGACAGACGAACGTCCATCAGCCCGTTATGCCCGACGAAGCAGACCATGTCCGAATGTCCGCCAGCCTGAAGACGGACCTGACCATCGGAAAGGGCGACCTCGGTAACGTTCAGCCCGGCTGCGGCGTTGAAGAAATCCGACAGCGTAGTTTTCATTCGTGCGCCGTCGTAGGCGTCTGCAACTATATAGACTGCCGGGCCGGGACCCGCGCTTCTAAAGACGCATCGTTTGAGAATTGCATCGTTTGTCGGGATTGTGAAGCCGACAAGCGCCTCCCAGTGCGGCGAGCGGACCAGGAACGTCTTTACGCCGTACATTGCACCCCAGTAAAGGTTGTTTCGCGGGTCCTGCCCGTTTCCGAGATTGACTGGTACCGGTGCGATTCCCTGGTGGCGGTTGTCGCAAAGGGCGACGAATACGTGAACGATTTTGTAATCGCGAGACTGCTTTGAGATTGGCCGAACAGCCGTTGTCGCAGCAGGTTGGGTTCCCAGATGACTCGAAATGAATTTATCCAGACCATCTTTATAGGTCTGGCCGGAGACTATGAACCCGTCGTTGTGCGAACCGGTGATTTCGAGGAATTCCTTCGGCTCGCCGGCGGCGTCGAAAATCGCCTGGCCGTGGGCGAAGGGAATCATCTCGTCGTCCCGGCTGTGAACGACAAGGACCGGACAATCCACCTGCGAAATATCCTCCCGCGCATCGAAACTATAACGCGATAAGACCCGCAACAACGAACACGGAAGGAAGGGATAAATATCCGAGCCGATTTCCGGGACGGATGTAGAGGTCGATTCGACGATAAGCGCTGCGGGAGCATGCTTTCCGGCGAGATTCACAGCGACGGCTCCTCCGAGCGACCGGCCAAAGATGATGATCTTGCCAGGCTCAATACCCCGTTGCTCGACGAGGTATTTCCATGCGGCCTCAGCGTCGAGATACATACCATCCTCGCCGACTTTGCCTTCGCTTTGTCCGTAACCGCGATAGTCAATGATGAGCGTGTTGAGGCCCAGGCCGTTGAAGACGCGAAGCGAATCCAGGCGATGCGAGATATTCCCGCCGTTGCCGTGGAAGAAAAGGGCAGTGCCTCTGGCGTTCTGGGCGGGGACGAACCATCCGGTGATTTTCACGCCGTCGGAAGCCTCAATCTCGACGGATTCATACG
>DAOVLV010000188.1 GCA_030631085.1 Planctomycetales bacterium
ACGACCCACGCGATTAAACGAACATCTTCCGTCTGATCGCCCAGTTCCGGTACTTTGATTGTTACGGTCATGTTTTACGCTCCAACTTTCGCCAATGTGTATCTCTGTGTTTCTTCGATATGTTCGGTCAGAAGGCTCATCGCTCCGGCCTTGTCGCCGTCGAGGATGGCGTCGAGGATGCCGACGTGCGCAGACAAGGCCACTCCGGCGCGATCCGGTTCCATCGCTTCGCGGAGACGGAACAACTGAATCCTCGCCCACAGTTTATCCAGCAGGACCTGTAAGTCGTCGCTGCCGGAGGTCTCGTAGATAAGCGAATGCAACTGTGAATCCAGTTTCACTTCTTTTGCGACCATTTTGGCGTCGTCCAGACGCCGGCACTTTTCGAAGGCCTCTTTGAGCCTGACGACCTTCGCCGGATCGAATCTGTCGAAGGCGTATTCCATCGCCAGACATTCCAGCCGCTTGCGAATTTCGAAAATGACCTTCGCATCCTCCCGCGTCAGGGAGCGGACATAGCAACCGCTTCGCGGCACGAGTGTAATCAGGCGGTCCTCGGCCAGGCGTCTGATCGCCTCCCTTACGGGCGCTCGACTGATGCCTTCAGCCTCGGCAATCTGCATCTCCTTAATTCGCCGGCCCGGTTCGTATTTACCGGTAACGATCCGGTCATACAGTTTCTCATAGACCATATCCGACAGGGCGTGGTGTTTTTTATCGCGAATTTTTTTCATTCCAAAACTCTTGACTTTCACGGACAATCCAATATAATTATTGTCGACAATCGACAATCTGTCAACCTTTAAAATTTCGTCGATTTTACTGAAAAACTGTAACACGGGCGTCTCGCCCGTGAATACGGCGAATTTGCAGGGCCGAGACGCCCCTGCGACGCACGGGCGAGACGCCCGTGTTACAGTTTTTCAGATATCTCTGTCGTGCGAATATGGGAGAAGTGATGGTGAATATACACAATAACTATATTGACGGGAAATGGGCGCCTTCGTCCGGCGGCGACACCTATGAGCAGCGAAACCCCGCTGACCTGGCGGAGGTAACGGGCGTATGGCAGAAATCCACCACCGACGACGCCCGCCGAGCCGTCGAAGCCGCACGGCGAGCCTTTGAATCATGGAGCGGTCTGAGCGTTTATCAGCGCGCGGAGTATCTCAATGCCGCCTTGAAATTGATGATCGAGCGATCCGACGCCATCGCCGAGGTCATCACCGCCGAGAACGGAAAGACTATCCCGGAGTCCCGGAGCGAAATCGCATCCGCCATTCGAGAGATGGAATTTCAGATTTACCAGGGCGTAAGGGCGGGCGGCCAGGTCATGCCGTCGTCGATGTCCGGCGTGCTGGCCTACACGATCCGCCGACCGCTGGGAGCAGTTGCGGTGATTGCGCCCTGGAATTTCCCCTTCAACGTACCGGCCAGGAAGATCACGCCCGCACTGATTTCGGGTAATACGTGCGTACTGAAACCCGCCCAACTGACCCCCGGTACGGGCGAGCAGTTTGTCAGGCTGTTCGAGGACGCCGGCGTCCCTGCCGGTGTAATCAACCTGATTACCGGTTCGGGTTCGGTAATAGGAGCCGAACTCGTTACCAATCCCGCGATCCGGGCGATTACCTTCACCGGATCGACCGAGGTGGGCAGGAGCATCAATGCAAAAGCGGCGCTGGGAATGAAACGGACGCAACTGGAAATGGGCGGCAAGAACCCGCTGGTGGTACTGGCCGACGCGGACCTTCCGGCAGCGGCGGCGTCGGCGGCACTGGCTGCCTTCGCCTGTGCGGGACAATGGTGCACCTCAACGAGCAGGGCCATCGTGCAACGGCCCGTTCTGGATGAGTTCGTCGAACTGCTGCTTGGCCACATCCGCAAAATCGTCGTCGGAAAAGGTAACGACAAAGCCTCCACGATGGGGCCTGTCTGTGGCCAGACGCAACTGGACGGTATCCTGACGGCGATTGAGAAAGGCAAGGCTGAAGGCGCTGCGCTGCTGGTCGGCGGCGGGCGGATTACCAAAGGCGACCTCGCCAAAGGCTGCTTTGTCGAACCGACGGTTTTCACGGACGTAACTGCGGAGATGTCCGTCGCGCAGAATGAAATCTTCGGGCCTGTACTTTCGGTTATGGCGGTGGACGATTTCGACGAGGCGGTGGACCTGGCCAATGCGGTCGAGTTCGGCCTGGCCTCTTCGGTCTATACCACGGATCTGGAAAAGGCTATGGAATTCGTCAACAGGACCGACGTCGGGCTGACCCACGTGAACATGCCCACAGCCTACAAAGAGCCGCAACTTTCCTTCGGCGGGGTGAAGGCGTCGGGGCACGGAATACCCGAAGCAGGCCGGACGGGTATCGAGTTCTTCACCGAGCACAAGACGGTATATATCCGCACCGGAGCGTAAAACAGTGGCTACATGGAAAGACAAAACATTGGATTTCGACTGGAAGGAACTGACCCTTACGGACGACGACTGGGCTGGGGCGGACCGGAGCGTGCTGCGGTCGATGCTTCAGCAGTTGTACCTGATCCGCGAGTTTGAGACGGCGCTGCTCGAACTGGCCAAGCAGGGTCTCGTTCATGGCCCGGTGCATTCCAGCATCGGTCAGGAGGCGGTCGCCGTCGGCGCAATGGCTGCGATTCGACCCGCCGACGGCGTCTGCGGCACACACCGCGCACACCATCAGTTCCTCGCCAAGGCGTATTCGTACTACACGGGCGAATCCGCCGACCCCGTTACCGACGCAATCGGCGACGACCTTCAACATTCGATAAATACGCTGCTGGCCGAGATTATGGGCCTGTCCGCCGGCTGCTGCGGCGGGCGCGGCGGGTCGATGCACCTCTGCGATCCGAAAATCGGCATACTGGGAACCAACGCCATCGTCGGCGGCGGCATCGCCATCTCCGTCGGCGCTGCATGGGCGCAGCGATACAAAAAAACCGGAAACGTGGTGGTTTCGTTCTTCGGCGACGGGGCTGTGAACCAGGGCGTCTTCCACGAGGCGCTCAACCTTGCGGGACTCTGGAAAGCGCCGGTAATTTTCGTTCTGGAAAACAACCTCTACGCCGTAGCCACCAGCGTCGAAGAGTCCGCGCCGATTGATGAATTGTCGATCCGCGCATCGTCATACGCGATGCCCGCCCGTCTCGTCGATGGGATGGACCCGCTGGCGGTGAAAATCGCCATCGAAGCCGCAGCCGAGAGTCTCCGAAACGGCGGCCCGCCCGTCTTTATCGAGGCTGCGACCTACCGGAATTTTCATCACGCCGGCGATATTCCCGGAAGCGCCTTCGGGTACCGGAGCAAGGACGAAGAGGCTAACTGGGGCCTGCGCGACCCGCTGGTGAATTTCAGCGGCGAACTGCGCAAACGCTCACTGCTGAGCGAGGGCGAAGACGAGCATCTCATGCAGGCGGCACGGCGGGCGGTTGCCGAGGCTGTGGATTTCTGCACGCAAAAGCAGGCCGGCGGCGTCAGGGTGATTAAACCTTCCCTCTGGCCGACGGCTGAATCGCTTACCGAGGGGCTTCGCGGCGACGGCGGCGAGTTTGACGGGATTGACTTTGTCGATGCCGACGACCTCGCCTGCGAGAGGGAGATAAAGTACGTCGAAGCGATCGCCGAGTCCACCGGTCGATGGATGGAAAAAGACCCGAACGTCTTCGTCCTCGGCGAGGAGGTCGGCCACATGCGCGGCGGGGCGTACATGGCGACAAAGGGCCTGCCGCAGCGATTCGCCGGGCGGGTGCTGGACACGCCGATATCGGAGGCGGGTTTCACAGGCCTGGCGTGCGGGGCGGCAATGGTCGGCCTGAAGCCGGTCGTGGAAATAATGTTCCCCGACTTCGCACTCGTGGCAGCCGACCAGATATTCAACCAGATCGCCAAACTCCGCCACATCTACGGCAACGCCAGGGTTGACATCCCGCTGGTGATGCGAACTCGCATAGCCATCGGCTGCGGGTACGGCGGGCAGCATTCGATGGACCCCGTCGGGCTGTTCGCGCTGTTTCCGGGCTGGCGGATCGTCGCTCCGACAACACCGCTCGATTACATCGGCCTGTTCAACTCGGCAATGCAGAGTTGCGACCCTGTACTCATCGTGGAGCACCACGAGTTCTACGCGACTTCCGGGGCGGTCCCGCCAGCCGATAACTGCGACTATTTTATCAGGATCGGAAAGGCCCGGAGGCTTACCGAAGGCGGGGACATTACCGTTCTGGCGTATTCCGCCACCGTCCCGCTGGTCAAGCGAGCGGCCGACGAACTCGCCGACGAGGGCGTCGGCGTCGAGTTAATCGACCTGCGCACACTAAGTATGCCGGACATCGACTACGAGACAATCGGCGAGTCGCTGGACAAGACGAACGTCCTGCTCATCGTCGAGCAGGCCCCGCGCAGCAAATCCATAGGCCCGCGAATCGCCGGCGAATGCCAGAGGCGATTCTTCGGCAGCCTGGACGCGCCGATCGCGACGGTGGCGGGGGCGGACGTTCCTCCTCCGGTCTCCAAACCGCTCGAAGCCGCCGCCCTGCCCAACGTCGAAACCGTAAAACAGGCAGTCAGAAAAGCGGTATCGAGGGAGTTCTAATAACTCAAACTGACCGAATACGTAACACGGGCGTCTCGCCCGTGCGAAAGACCAGGAAAAAATCACAGAACTCACGGGCGAGACGCCCGTGTTACGTATTTTTGCAACATTTTGTAAAAACAGGATTTACAGGATATAATCAGGCCAAAACGGTCAGTTTGAGTAATAACAGAAAATGATAAGCGGACTCGAACATACTGCTCTCAGTGTTTCCGACCTCCAGCGCTCCATCGCGTTTTATCGCGACGTGATGGGGCTTGAACTTGTTCGTATCATCGAATGTCCGCCCGAGATGCGCCTGGGCGACGTCGCGGGTATGCCCGGATGCACTGCCCGTATCGCACATCTGCGGTCGGGGCGGAACATGCTGGAACTTTTTGAATACCAGGACCCCCGCGGCAAGGACATACCCAAAGGCCAAAAGCAGGCTGACATCGGACTGATTCACCTGGGAT
>DAOVLV010000399.1 GCA_030631085.1 Planctomycetales bacterium
ATAAGGTCCGCCACCTCAGGATCAACCATAAAACATATCGCCGGGGCGGATAACCACCTCGTGGAGACGGACATGTCCTCAAAGTACGCATTGCAGCATGGTTGCCTTTTGCTTTGGCGTGTATTAATCGCTATGATTATGCCGGTTAATGTTGCTTATCTGCCAATCTCATAAAAACGATAGTTAACATGTCGGTGTGCGCGCCCGCTATCACGGGCAGCAGCAAAAACGCAGCACGACGAGATAATCGCAGGAAAAGAACGTGGCATCAGAATCACAGACAAACCGGTTCTTGTATGAGGCTCGGCGCGAGCATGACGCCTGCGGCATCGGTGCGGTTGTGAACATCGACGGCAGCCGCAGCCATCGTATCCTTGAACTGGGCAACCAGATTGTATTGAACCTCCAACATCGAGGCGCGTCTGGAAGCGACGAAACCACCGGAGACGGAGCCGGTATCCTGTTTCAGATCCCCCACGAGTTCTTCGCAGAAGAGGCCGACAGACTCGGCATCACCCTTTCGGAACGGGGGCGTTACGGCGTGGCAATGGTCTTCGAACCTAAAGACCCGGACCTCAGGCGTAAGTGCGAGGAATTGCTCAAGCAGGCCGTTGCCTATTACGGACTGAAGGTGCTGGGCTGGCGCGACGTACCGGGCGAAGCGACTTGTCTGGGCGATCTGGCCCGTGAGGCCGAACCGTCTGTCAGGCAGATGTTTATCGACGGGAACGGACGAGCCGCTGAATCGCTCGAACGTACCCTCTACCTGGCTCGCAAACGGACAGAACGCCTGTCGGCCGAAAAATTCGGTGACCAGGCGACCGATTTCTACATCGTTTCCATGTCCTGCCGCACGATCTGCTACAAGGGCATGTTCCTTGCGCCACAACTGTTCGGCTACTACCCGGACCTGTCGGATGCGCGGGTTGTCTCGTGCCTGGCGATGGTCCACCAGCGTTACAGCACAAACACATTCCCCAACTGGCGTCTGGCCCAGCCATTTCGAATGGTGTCCCACAACGGCGAGATAAACACCATCAGCGGAAACGCCAATCGCATGAAGGCCCGCGAGCACCTGCTGGAGTGCAGGCAGTTCGACGCAGCTCACCGCAGGCAGTTCGACGAGGATTCACCCGCCGGCGCAGGGCATACGGGTATGGACGACCTGTTGCCGATCCTCACGCCCGGCGGCAGCGACAGCGCACAGTTTGACAACGCTCTGGAACTACTCGTCCGGGCCGGCAGGTCCATTCCGCACGCGATCATGATGATGATCCCCGAAGCCTTCGGGCCTAGTTATCACATCAGCACCGATAAACGGGCGTTTTACGAGTACCACGCCGCTGTGATGGAACCCTGGGACGGACCGGCGGCAATGCTGTTCACCGACGGGAAATTAATCGGCGGTACGCTCGACCGCAACGGGCTTCGACCGGCAAGGTACGTCGTAACAACCGACGGGCTTATGGTGCTGGCAAGCGAGGCCGGAGTCGTCGATTTTCCGCCGGAAAAAATCCGCTCCAAGGGACGCCTCCAGCCGGGACGGATGTTCCTGGCCGATACTGAAGGCGGGCGAATCATACTGGACAACGAGATCAAGGGGCGGATCGCACGAGGCAGACCGTACCGCCGTTGGCTGACACAAAACCACATCGAACTGCGCGGATTGTTTGCCGCCGCCGAGAGCAAAAAGCCCGATCCCAAAACTCTGCGAAAGCGGATGCGTGTGTTCGGATATACCCGCGAAGACCAGCGGATGATCCTCATCCCGATGGCTCTAAACGCGCAGGAACCCATCGGTTCGATGGGTACCGACACGCCCCTGGCGGTGCTGTCGGTCAGGCCGAGACTGCTGTTCGATTATTTCAAGCAGATGTTCGCGCAAGTAACCAATCCGCCGATCGATCCACTGCGTGAAGGTCTTGTAATGTCGCTGATGAGTTTCACCGGGAAGAAACGCAATCTTCTGGACGAGACGCCGGAGCACTGTCGGCAGTTAAAACTGCCCCATCCGATTCTGACCAACGAGGACATGGTTCGTCTTCGCACGGCCAGGCGAGATGACTTCAAGGTGGCTGTCGTGGACGCCCTCTTTGACACCGCCGCCGATGATCCCGCCGCCGCGCTGCGGCGAGGCCTGGACGAACTGGTCGATGCCTGCGACGAAGCCATTGCCGAAGGCGCATCGCTCATTATCATTTCTGACCGCAATTTCAACGAGATGCGGGCGGCTATTCCGAGCCTGCTGGCGACGTCGGCGGCGCACCACGGACTGATAAAACGCAAACTCCGCAATGAGGCCGGACTGGTCATCGAAACCGGCGAAGCCCGCGAAGTGATGCACTTCTGCTGCCTGTGCGGATACGGC
>DAOVLV010000259.1 GCA_030631085.1 Planctomycetales bacterium
CAGCAAGGAAATGCTCACGCTGAAACTCCGGTACAAGAGGCCTGACGGCGATAAGAGCACGCTGATGGAATATCCGGTAACGGACGACGGCGGGCGGTTCGATAAGGCGTCAGCCGATTTCCGCTTCGCAACGGCAGTGGCTTCGTTCGGAATGATCCTGCGTGATTCGAAGTACAGGGGGACGTACACGCTGGCTGCGGTGATCGAACTGGCCCAGTCGTCCAGGGGCAAAGACAAGGAAGGCTACCGTGCGGAGTTCATCCAACTGGTAAAGACGGCAAAGACGATCAAAAAGAAGTAGTATCTGCGGACGGGTGCCGTGGTCGCGGTGTTTGCGACCACGACGAAAACCGACTTGACGCCAACGTGGTCGCAAACACCGCGACCACGGCACCCGGCACCCGGCCTGTTACAAATTACCAACAGGTTTTGGGCGGTATTTGCAGTACAGGGTGATGTCTATCACTACGAACAGGCCGTTGAGTATGTAAAGGATTGTTACCGCTTGGGGCCATTGGTTATCGATGGAGGCTGCGACGAATTTCGCCGTCATACCGGACAGGTATCCGATAAGCACCAGCACCATGAAGGCGAGGCTCTTACCGGCGACGTGGCGCGTCCGGAGCGATTTGAAGATACTCATCGGCCAGGAGATACCGAAGCAGATCAGCATCCCCGCTTCGAAAATCTGCGGTATCGAAAAGGTCTGTGCGATCATGATGCGAAACTCCTGTTAGGTTGGTAGGCTGGGCCGGAGCGAAGCGGAGTCCCACCGAATACATGAAAAAATGAATAATGAATATTGAACAAAGAATGTCGAATTTTGAAGTAAAAGAAACAACACCTCTTTGATGGATGTTTTTTTTACTTCGTCATTCAAAATTCTCTGTTCAATATTCAATATTCTCTTTATCGGGATAAAGGCGACACTACGTGTTGCTTCGTCCGGAGCCTACTCTCTTTTTCACTGATGGGGCGAGACGACCATGCAGATTAGTCGCTGCTCCGAGGAGTTCACTATGGTATGTGCTTCATCGGTTTGGCAGGCGACGAAATTTCCCATATTGACCTCATTTTTGGTTTTCCCCGCCTTCATGACACCGGTCCCCGCGATGAAATAATAGGCGCATCGACCTGTGGCGGAGAACTCCTGCCCCGGTTCCAGGCACAGCATGTCACATGCGAAACCTTCGAAGTGGTTAAGTTGGACCCGCTGGGCCTTGGCTGAGTTAAAACGAATCTTGGCTATTGCGTTAATGACGTCCATAATCTTTCGACCCCTGTATCTCTATTATAGATTTTATCGGCGAACACCTGTTGTCGGCAACAGCGTTTATTCTTCGTGAGAAATAATCAAATTGCTCCGCACAGGGGGATTGAATTGTTCATCGCCTTGTTGTAGCCTTCTGCGCAAATTGAGGACTGCAACCGGTTTCTATTACACAGGGAGCATAACAATGGCGAAAAATTCCATACTGGCGACGGCGACGGCGAATTTTGACAAGGCGGCTGCGCTGCTGGGGAGCGAGGTTGATGCCGAACTGCTCGCCAAGATACGTCAGCCAAGGGAGCGGATCGAGATAACGCTCGGACCTCAACTGGGCGATAAGAAAATTCGCACGTTTCGCGCGTTCGTCGTCCGTCACAGCGAAGCCCTCGGCCCGTCCAAGGGCGGAATCCGCATGACGCCGGGCGTTACGCTGGACGACGTTACCGGACTGGCGATGGAGATGACCTGGAAGTGCGCACTGGTCGGCGTTCCTTTCGGCGGCGGAAAGAGCGGAATCGTCGCCGATTCAGCCAGCCTGGACAAATTCGACAAAGAAACGCTGATTCGCAGTTATACCCGCAACGTCAAGCGGCACATCGGTCCGCAGGTATATGTGCCCGCTCCGGATATGGGAACCAACGAACGCGACATGGGACACATCAAGGACGCCATATCCTTCTCCAAGGGCCAAGCCACTACACAGGGATGCTACGTTACGGGCAAGCCGGTGATCCTCGGCGGCATCCCGGGACGGCGCGAAGCCACCGGTAGCGGCGTGGTGATATGTGTGTCAGAGGCGTTCAAGACGCTCGGTATCGAGATGCGGGGCGCTACCGCCGTTGTCCAGGGTTTCGGAAACGTCGGGGCAGTAGCGGCAAAGGCGCTGCACGAATCGGGCGCAAGCGTTATCGCCGCCAGTGATCTGTACGGGGCTGTTACCAATGAAAAAGGTTTGGACATAGACGCCCTCATTGCACACGTCGCAAAGGCCGGAAGCGTGAAGGATTTCGCCGCCGGTTCCGCCGTCGATGGGCAGAAGATGCTGGAAATACCGTGCGACGTGCTTGTCCCAGCCGCGTCGGCCAATCAGATAACCGCAGAGAACGCCCCGCGAATCTCCGCCAAAATAATAGCCGAAGGCGCCAACGGACCGACCAGTCCGGCAGCCGATGAGATACTCACCGAGCGCGGCGTCTTTATGATCCCCGACATTCTCTGCAACGCCGGCGGCGTGTTCGTATCGTACCTGGAATTCACGCAGGAGACCCAGCAGGAGCAGATGACCGAACAGGAAGTGCAAACGCGCTTGCAGCAGCGGATGGCTGAAAAATTCGCTCAGGTTCACAAACTGGCGTGTGAGCGGAAACTTTCAATGCGCGACGCTGCGATGTACCTCGGCGTCAGCACCGTTTGCTCGGCAATGATCGCCCGTGGATACCTGTCGTAGAAGTAGGCTGGGCCGGAGGCCCACCTTTATCCTTTTTCTTACGAATACAGGTTTGGGTTGCTTCGGGCATGGTGTTCCAGTCCGTCTATGATGGCTGGGCAGGAGTCCCGCCAGCGGTGGGCGGGGATGTCCTCGGTGATGCCCATAATCAACCCGTCCGGCGTACCGGCTTCGTTCAGCAAATCCACAGTAGCGGCCTCGACTTCCGCGTCGCTCTTCAAGTGCAGCGAAGAGGGAAAATTCAACCAGATTACCTTGTCAGGCCAGGCGGCCCGGGCCTCGGCCAGCGTCATGTCCGAATCCGGCGCAGGCGTGAACGCCTCGATATAGTCCAGGTCCGTTGCGGCAATCGCTTCCGAGAGCAACTTGCAGTTGGCGTCGAAGTGGCAGCCGATTAACTTGCCGCTTTTATGCAGGACCTCGGCGGCCTCGTTGTAATGGGAAACGTAATACTTCTCGAAGTTTTCCAGGCCGATGATTTCCGGCGTTACGTTTCCGCCGTAGTTGGCGTGCCCGGCGGGGGACTCTGCCACGATTGGATATATCTTCCGCCGATTGGATGCGACGGCTTCGTAAATCTTCAGCACCTCGTCTCGCCTATCCATCCATTCCATGCAGAAGTTCTCCATGCCCATGATGTCGCTGGAGATCAACGCCTGAAGAGGCTCAAGATGGATCATGGCCCGGAAGATTGCGTCGTCGCCGAAGTCCTGCTGGGCCTGGGCGAAGCGTTTGTAGTCCGGCTCGTAACATTCGTCCTGAACGTAAAAGAGAATGGCCTTGTAATCGTCGGGTCCCTTGAGCATCTTTTCGTGCGCCCAGGAGGTGAACCCTGCCGATTCTCGCAGTACCGTCAGCGTCCCAACCGGCGTTTCGTGGATAGTGCGGACGAATTCCTTCTCGCCCTCCCAGTAGGTTTGCTGCGTAGTCTTGACGTTGGGGCGGTGGGTCTTGAATACGGTGTCTCGCTGGACGATGCAAAGATCGCGATTGCGCATCGCCCGCTCTGCCGAGCATTGGGGAATCATGCACTCGTACATAGTGAACGGAACCTTCTCGGCATGTCCGCCTCGCAATGCCTTTTCGACTCGTTCTCGCGGCGTCATTTTTTCTCTCTTCATTAGTTCAAATATGAGGGTCTAATAACCGGAGGTTGGCATGGTAGGGAATCTGCGGCAGGGGTTACAAGGAATAATTAATCAGCGCATTTAATATTGCGAGGTTTCTTGACAGACCGTCCCGGCTGTCTATGCTGACTCCGTTGTTATTTCAAGAACCGGCGGAGATTGACTTACCGCTGGAAGAGGTTCCAGAGGAGACTAACAGTATGAAACCCGTAACATTACTCGTTATCGGCGCCGGCGGTCGCGGCA
>DAOVLV010000148.1 GCA_030631085.1 Planctomycetales bacterium
GCAGCGAGGAAGCGAACTCATCTCCGCCGGACAGGTGGCGGCTTTCGTCGTCGCGGGAGGCGAGGGAACACGCCTGGGTTTCGACGGACCGAAGGGATGCTTCGCCGTTACGCCGATTAAACACAAAGCCCTCTTCGGTGTCTTCGCCGAGCAACTACTCGCCGCAGAGCGACGTTACGGCTCGGTCATCCCGTGGTACATCATGACCAGCCAGGTCAACGACGCAGCCACTCGCGAGTTCTTCGACGACAACGATTTCTTCGGCCTGGAGCGTCGGGACGTATTTTTCTTCACGCAGGGACAGATGCCGGTGGTGGATACGAACGGAAAAATCCTCCTCGCCGGCAAAGGACAAATCGCCTTCAGCGGCGAAGGACATGGCGGATGCCTGACCGCACTGTATCGAAGCGGCGCTCTGGACGACATGGCCGATCGCGGCATCGAGTACATCTCCTATTTCCAGGTGGACAACCCGCTCAACCACTGCATCGACCCGCTGTTCATAGGGCTGACGGACCAGGCCGGAGCCGAAATGTCCGCAAAGGCCATCCCGAAAAACGGGCCTATGGAGAAACTCGGAAACTTCTGCATGGTCGCCGGTAAAGTTACGGTCATCGAATACTCCGACCTGCCCGAAGCATTAGCCAGGACGACTAGGCCTGACGGTTCACTCGTCTTCGGATATGGCAGCATCGCGATCCATATCCTCTCACGCCAATTCGTCGAACGCCTGACAACCGATGGACAATGCACGCTTCGGTTCCACCGCGCAGACAAGAAAACCCCTTATATCAACCCGGACGGGATAGCCGTCAAGCCAACCGAACCCAATGCCGTCAAACTCGAACGGTTCATCTTCGACGCGATGCCAATGGCCGATAACGTCATTGTGCTGGAGACGCTCCGTGAGGAGGAGTTTTCGCCCGTCAAAAACGCCACAGGACAGGGCAGCCTCGAAACCTCCATGCGCGACCAGATTCGCCGATCCGCCAAATGGCTGGAATCCGCCGGCCTGTCTGTGCCGCGCGACGCCGAGGGCGAACCGTCAGCCGTCATCGAAATCAGCCCGCTACTGGCAACCGACGCTGAACAACTCGCTGAAAACATCGACCCGAACATGACAATCAATCCGGGGCAGAACGTCTATCTTGACATATCCCCAATCTCACGCTAGAGTCCTGTTTGTTGCGGCACTCGCCCGGGTGGCGGAATAGGCAGACGCGCCAGCTTGAGGGGCTGGTCTCCCTTGGGAGGTGCAGGTTCAACTCCTGTCCCGGGCATTTCAATACCGTAGGCATCCCTATGGGATTTCCAATTTCCGATTTCCAATTTGTCTTACGGCGATACCGCTGGCCTTCAAAGGATAACCGACAGTGGGTTTGATTGTTTTTCTAATGCAGGCCGTTGTCATTTCATTTTCCGGGGTAATGGCTCCGGGACCGATGACGGCTGTAACGCTCGGGCTGGGCGCTCGAAATCGCCATGCAGGCGCGTTGGTGGCGATAGGGCACGGGATCGTGGAATTCCCGCTGATGGTGCTGATTATCGTGGGTGTCGGTAAGTTGTTTGCGTTTCCGACCTTCCGGATTAGCGTCGGCCTGGCCGGTGGTGTGATGTTGATTGTCATGGGCGTGACCATGCTACAAGCGGTAAAGAAGCCGTTGCTCGCGGGAAGCAAACCGGGCCACAGAGGACCGGTGGTAACGGGAATCCTGATGTCGCTCGGAAATCCGTACTTCCTGCTCTGGTGGGCGACGGTGGGCCTGGCCCTTGCGTCCCGGGCAGCCAGTCTGGGAGTTCTTGCGTTCGTGTTGTTCGCTATTCTGCATTGGATTTGTGATTTGATCTGGCTGGAGGTGCTGTCGTGGGCAAGCCATCGAGGCTCGAAACTTTTTGGCCGAAGAAGTCAGCGAATTGTCCAGGCCATTTGCGCTTCTGCCCTTCTGTTCTTCGGCGTGGTATTCCTCTTCAACAGCATCAGGGACCTGATTGGCATGTAACATGCCGCGATAAACCGGGACGGTTATCACCATTTGGTCTTTGCGCCTACATGGCGAAGAGCTATGCGGAGCCGTTCTGCGACGACCTCGTCGGCGACGAGGAGGGCCGGTTTGGTTGCCCGGCTGGAAATTCGCAACTGACTTCTGCCGCTTTTTTTGGCGGTCCCTCGCTCAATGGAAATCTTCTCGGTCAGCGGGATCTCGACCTTCGAGGCGAACTTGCGAAATACCAGCCTCTTGTCGGTCAGCGCGATTCCGGCAAGACCCGCCTCGGTCTTGGCGAACTCTCCGTCGGGGATATAGACGACGAATTTTTCCCCCTCGGCCAGAGTGAACCACTGTTTAATCCGGCTTCTGATGGCCAATGGTAGCGCCAGCCAGGGGTCGCTGCGATCTTTCTTGACCGCTTCACGAATTTGCTTCAGGGCGGGACATTCAGTACCGCCGACTATCCGGACAAACTCCTCTGCCCGTTTGAGCGAGAATATCCCCAGTTCGCACTCGTGCGTGCGCCCGTCGGCGGTAAATCGGACGTCGGGAACTACCGCTCCGATGGGCGAGCATTCCCGGCAAAGGTAATAGGGAAACGGAAAACAATACGGCTCCGGAAGGTTCTCGATGGGGTCCAGCGCCGCCAGTAGTTCGCGCCCCGACACTCCGCCCAGTTTGTCAAGTTCGAAAACGCTTCGGGAATAGGAGGTACGCGCGCCGATCTCACCTCGCCCGGGCAACTTGCTGGCCCAGACGACCAGGTGAACCGACAGATGATGACGCTTTCCGCAGACTACGCACCTCTGCGGAAAGGCGCTGCGAAAATCTTCCTCGTAGAGCAAATCGGGACTGAAAAGGAAAAATGCGCCCATTTCGTCCACGTGCCCCAGCCGGATAGTGTAATGCTTCCGTTCGGAAGCCGGCTTGGTTTGCTTTGCCTGATGGGGCGGACGAGGCGCATCTGACTTACCGTCAGCCACCGCGGTCTGCGAAGGGGATGGCTGCTGAACGGGGGCGGGCGGGTCGCTCTTGCCTAACCAGCCAATAATATCCTCCACGCTCGTATCGGCCAGACCAGGCTGGATCAGATCGTCCGAATCAAGCAAATCGGCCTTCTCGGTAATAACGAAAACCTTCTTGCATGCGTGGCACCGTCCCTTCTTCCCCAAATGCTCTCGCGAGACAGTCAGAAGTTGGCCACAGCCCGGACAGAAAACCTCAACCACTTGCATAGTACCGCCCCTTTACCACAGTTCACAATAATCCATAAACTGCTTTAACACAGAATTGACCATTAAAGAACTGTTAAACGATAAAATATTCAAAGATTTGGCACAACACACTTTTCGTTGTGCATTTCTCTTTTCCGCACACTTGCCGGCGGGCCGTTATTGGGGATGAACCCCAAACGTATCCGCAGGCCAAATACGCAATTCACCGTAAGCAAGAATAATACCCCAACCGGCCTTGGATAGCAAGGTTTTAATGGCCGGAGCCGTAGCGACTGTCCGTAAACCGTCGGTTTCACTTACGCCGACTTCGCTCTTTGCTGTGTTGGGCTGCTTTTCCGACTGTCAGCGTTACGGGCTTGCCGTCCATCATTAGTTTGCTGGAGAGTTCAAAACCTTCCTTTGTAGCCTTGTACCTGAACGGCCCATCGCCATAGGGGTCCTTTGTAGATTTGATCTTGTCTTTGCCTCCAAGTCGGATCGCAATGGCCGCCTTAAGCATTGCCGTCTTCGCTCGCACAGCCGCGTATATGTAGCAGGACCTTTGTAAGACGGGGCCTTGAATCTTTATCAGAGGGTTCTTGATGGTCTTGATCTTCTTTGCAAACTCATCCGGAGAAAGGTCGGCTATCTTTGCGAGTTCAGCATTGAGTTCGATGGCCTGTTTGTAGAAAGGATTATTCTTTTGGTCGATGAGGAAGTCCTTTTCGTGCCGAAGCGCGCTCGCTAAGCTTCCTCCGGCGGGTACGGCACTGATGCGTTTTCCAAGAATTTTCAGTGTGGCCGGGCTGAAGTGCCTGAGATGCTTCGCCGTTGTTTCGACCACTATCGACTCAATGGCCACCTGAACAAGAAAACCCACAAGCGGTCCCTTCTCTCCCAGATGATGGCTGAGCGCCAGAGCGGCCATAAGATCGTCAACCGCCGCTTTTTGCTTGCCTTGATGGAGGTGATACCTGGCCGCAAGGCAGGCAAGTCTCGCCATCTGCCTCGCTTTGGGCAGGTGGGGCACCAAGGCTGCGACACCTGCTTTCTTGTCCAGTCCCCAATCGCAATGTTTGATTCCAGCCCCCCGCCGCAGCATCTTCAGTGCCGCTGCGGACTTTTTAATTATCTTTTCGGTTGTCTTGTCCATCGGTGCCGAGGCGGGTTTGCGAAGAACCTTCTTCTCGCTCCTGGTAAGCCCCGGCAGCAGTGCGAACGCCTGCCAGTAGCTCAGTGCAGCGTTTTGGGGTTTGGCTGGCTTTGTCGTTGTGGTCTTCTCCGCCGCTGCCGGCGGCGAGGCGATAATTAGCGAAGCAGCAAACATCAATCCTATTGCGTGTTTCATCTTGGCGTCTCCTGAATAGTACCGTTGAATTCCTTATGTAACCGCGCGAATGAATTCACGCGGAGTAACGTCTTTTCCGGCGGCAGTATTATGCTCGCGTGATAATCGAGCAGTTTTCCGAATGCGTCATTACCCTCGTTCAGGGCCTGGTGATACCCGCTTAATGTGGGGGGGGGATTCTCATTGCGTTTTTGCGCTATTGCGGCGGGCCGCGGTGTCTGCGATTCGGGGCTGGTGATACTGTGGAACAGGATTACTGCGCCAACGAGACACGCCGCCACCGCCATCGCGCCGGCCAGCACTCTACGAGTCAGTCGCCTGGGCGACCTGAGCGGCATCTGGTGGCTGGTTTCCAAAGACGCAGCGATACGCCTCCGCAAACCCGGTGAGACCGGGACCGGTCGCAGCGATTTCAGTTCGAGTTCCAGTTTTTCGAGCGGATCGTTCATCGGATCATTTCCTCTGCTATGCTGCTGCGCAGCGAGGCCAGTGCGTAACGGTAGCGTGAAGCGGCGGTGTTGACCGAGACGTTGGTCACCTCGGCGATCTGCGGAAATGTCAAGCCGCCCCATATCTTCATAACCAGCACCTCACGCTGATTGTCGGAAAGGCGCATCAGTGCCTCCTCGATGGCCAGGCGTCTTTCGTCGCTTTCTGCGGATGATTCCTGAAACACCCAGCCGCTCCGCTCGTCTTCAGACGTTGCGTCTTGGCGACATTGGGCAAAACGCCGCTCTTTGCGGTAGTGGTCCACGGCGGCCCGTCTGACGCACACATACAGATACGCCGTTGGGTCGCGAACGGTTTGACGCGCAGGCCAGAACCGCACGAATGCTTCCTGGACAATATCTTCGGCATCGGCATGGATTGACGCCCATTGCTTTGCATACGCCAGCAAGGCCGGTCCGTGCTCATCCAGCCAAGTTGTCCATTCGTCCCTGGAATCGGCCATGCCCTGTAACTGCCTTACTCATATAATAAGACGTTCCAAACGCCTGAGTCTGTCTATGGAATTTTAAAATAACCGACCTTGCCGGATATTTGAAGTGTGCTATGGGTGCAGCAAGTTAGAATTCGGATAATGCTCTCGGCACC
>DAOVLV010000157.1 GCA_030631085.1 Planctomycetales bacterium
ATTGATCCGCGACGCTGTTACGCCCGAACCCTTCACGCCCAACAAGTCGATCGGCTGCATGAGTTCAAAGGTAATCTGGTCGGCCAGACCCGCACCGCGAGCATGCAACTCACCACCGGTATGGAAGACCAGACAATGACTATCGCCGAGCAGCAGTATCCTGCTCTTCCGGTCTGTGTTCATCGGCTCGGTGGTCTTACTCGCCCTGGGCCGGACAAATCTCGCGGGCAGGATTTCCTTTATGGATGGTTCTCCGCCAAGCATGCGAGTCAGGTCGCCGTAGATATTGATTTTTCGTTCCTTTGAGAGAAACGGCGTTGTCGGCTGATTGACTTGCTCATGCCATGTCCGGGCCTTGATGTGTTTCGCGATGAGAGCGGCGGCAATTTGCGCACCGCGCGGCGAGAAATGCGTGTCGGTTTTGCAATAGATGGGGCCTTTGCCGGCATCATCCTTGCGGGCGGCGAGGAAGTGCGGCGTGAGGTCCAGGACTTTCACGCCTCTTGCTGCGAGGAGTTTGTAGAATTCCTGGAGGTGAGTATCGACTCGCATCGGTAGCCGGCGGGGCTTGCCCATCGGCGCCTTGTCCGAGAGTTTGTCGGCATACACAACGCTCTTGGGCGGCACGGGAACGAGCAGGAGTTCGACGCCGACCTTGTCGAGTTGAGCCTTGAAGTCCAAAATCACCGGCAGCGGGTCGGCCCATTCGCTCTTGGCGGCGCGGGAAACCTTCGCAGCCTCGGTGCCCCAGAACTTGCCCACCGACAGATGGCGTACCTCCGGCACAAAGAACAGGAATCCATCCTTGCCTTTGACGACGGTCGAAGCGGTTTTGGAGTCCACCTTCGCCGCTGCAGCGACTTTGGCGGCACAGTCGGCGTCAAATGCCTTGTTGAAGTCGGGTGCCACGGGCTGACTGGTCGGTTTGGCCTCTCTTGTCGTGGGCATCGGGCGCGATGGCACAGCCTGTCGCGCCGGTTTGCGAGTCGTTTTTGCCAACTCTGCCCAGCACGGCGTCTCGAACGCAAGAGCACTGTCGTCGAGTTCGCTCCGGTTAATACCGCCCAGTTCGCCCTCAACGTCGCTCCAGGGGCGCAGGCGGAGTTTCACTACCTGCCCCGCCCGCAGTCGAGCACCGGAAGTCCAGGCATTATCCCGCATCGACCAGATATATACTACCGCTTGCGCGTCGGGAATCGGCTTACCGGCCTCATCGCGTGAGTCTCTCAAGTGCAGCGACCGGATGTGATCCTTGTACGGTACGCTGCCCGGACGCGGAACGCCGGACGCATCCGCGATAACAGCCGTAACGAGCATTTCCTCACCTGTCTTCGGCACAATAAACTCACCCGGACGCCATTGGCCGAGTGTCATGTCAAGCAGTTTCCAGTCGCCGACGGTGAGGTCCCGTTCGGTGAATTGCCAGATGACAAGCCTCTTTCCCGCCAGGCGATCGGCGCCACGGGCGAGTTCCCTTCCCAGGGCTTCGCGCGTCGCGAATGCGCCGGCGTCATTGCGGATAATCACATCAAGCGGGCGATTCAAAGCGAAACTGATCTGCTCGGCGAACCCGGCACCGACGCCCCAACCCATCGCATCCAGCGAGAAGACGTTGCTGAAACTGTCGCCGAGCAACAGCACGTCGGCCGACCGGCTTGGTCGCCATATCTCGCCGCCTGCCGTCAGCACAGGATGTATCTCGACGGTTTCGGGCCGATAGAGCGTTTGGGCCTTCGGCAGGCGAAGCATCCTTGCGATGTCGCCAAGATTGGTAACGCTCTGCGTAATGCGCTTGTAGTCGGGGGGCTGGACCCGTGGTAATTCAACATTCTTCCTGATAAACTCCGCCAGCGTCCTGGCTGATGCCTCCATTGCCTCCGGGCGCCAGTGCGTGTCGGCTGCAAGGTACTGCGGCGAGAAACCGCGAGCCGAGAGCCTCCTGTCGATAAGCCCCCCAGCCGGATCGAACACCAGCACGCCCCGGTTACGCAAGTGTCGGCAGAATTCATCATAGGACGGGTTGTTCAAGGGTTTCGGCTGCTCGTTGCAGGCGTCGCTGAATTTCTCAGGGTGGACTTGCGCCTTGACCGGCACGGGGACGACAATCAGCGTGATGCCGCGCTCGGCGAGTTGGCGATGGAACTGGAAGATTGCCTTTCGCGGGTCGCCCTGCGGGGCGGAGCGCCACTCGGTACCGCTGTCGGCGCACTTTGCGAGCCGGCGCGGGTCGAGAAAACCCGGAGCCGTCAGGTAGTCGATACCGGGCCGGTAAAACAACCAACCCTCTCGCCCAATGTAGGCTTTCTCATTACCCAGCCCAACCGACCACGCCGTGAATTCCTGCACCGGCGGCAGGAGGTTTTCGGCGAGTAGCGAATCGGTCTTGAGCGTAGCCTCAAATTCGTCGATGTCGCGCTGTAATGAGCGATTAGCCGCCATCAGTCGGCTGAACGTCGCGCCATCGCTGTCGTCGAAAGCGCCGACCGCACGCCGCAGCAATGCGAAAATATCGAAGCACCCCGGCCAGGCGGATGTATGGTTCCCCGTGATGTGTTCGCGAATTTCATGCGCTGTCTGGGTAAGCGGAACCGCTAATATCGTCGCCAGGAACAGCCCCGCGAGCATCCAGGCCGTCCCCGGACGCACCTGCGTAAGCCCGATTTCCCGCTGTGCGATTTCTTCACGAGTTAGTTGTTGTTTCGTCTTCGCCATTTCACTTTCCGGCGTTTCGCCGCCATGTTCGTTAGAAAATAAAGTAGATAAACGGGTTGAACTCCTGCGTCGTCATTGCCGTAATGGCAGCCCACAGCGCCAGCGCGATCAATACGACTTTGCCGATTCCGATCCGCCGCGTGAAATCCCACGTCTGCGGACAGCCCCACGTAACCATCGCTGCAGCGGCGAATGTCAGCAGGTAATACGGCTGGTAGATTAAATCACCGATCATCTCGGCGCCCTGCTGCGGATCCGCCAGACCCAGCATACTGCCGCAGTAACGCAATGCCGCCGGTAAGTCACTCGCGCGGAAAAATACCCATGTGAACAGAAGGATCACAAATGTAATCGCCGTCTTCAGCACACGCGGCAGCCGACGATAGAGACTGTCCTTTCCGCACGCACGTTCGATCGCAAGCATCACGCCGTGGATGCCTCCCCATATCAGGAAGTTCCACGCCGCGCCGTGCCACAATCCCCCAAGCAGCATCACAATCGCCAGATTCACATACGTCCGCACGCCGCCCTTGCGGTTGCCGCCGAGGGGAATGTACAGGTAATCCCTCAGCCAACTGGACAGCGAAATATGCCACCGCTTCCAGAACTCCGTAATCGACGCCGAGCGATACGGCGAGTCAAAGTTCTTGGGGAAAACGAATCCCAGCATCAACCCCAGGCCAATTGCCATGTCGCTGTACGCGCTGAAGTCGAAGTATATCTGGAACGCGTAGGCTGCTGCGCCGAACCACGAATCGACGAATCCAACCGAACCGGCATCAAAGACGACGTCGGCAACCTTTCCGCAGGCATTTGCAAGCAGGATTTTCTTGGCGAGTCCCAGGCTGATGAATGCAACGCCGCGGGCGAATTTCTCGACCGTGTACGTGCGGTGGCGAAGCTGATCCTCGATTTCGGAGAACCGAATGATAGGTCCAGCCACCAGTTGCGGGAACATGGCGACGTAACAGGCAAAATCGATCGGGTTTCGGATCGCCCTCGCGTCGCCGCGATACACGTCAATCGAGTAACTCATCGACTGGAACGTGTAGAAACTTATCCCTAACGGAAGCGTAATTTTCAGCGCCGTGTCCCAAATAGCCCCGTCCATGCCCAGCACGGCGACTATATCGTTGTAGCCGCCGACGGCGAAATTGAAATACTTGAAAAACCCCAGCAATGAGAGATTGGAGCATATCGACACGACCAGCGCCACGGTCTGCGCCCGGCTTCGGCGCTCGCCCTGTTCAAGGCGTTCGATGGGCTTGCCCCACGCACCACGGTCAAACTGTCCCGACATTACCAGCCCGCAGACATAATCAATCATCGTCGAGGTGAGCATCAGCACCATGAATGCCGGGTTGCACCAACCATAGAATGCGTAACTCAACAGCGTCAGGATTAAATGCTTTCCTACCCGTGGCATGGTGTAATACAGCACCAGCGCCACAGGCAGGAAATAGAACAGGAATATGTGTGAACTGAAGACCATAATTGGCTACGGAGAGACCGGGCCTACGTCTATGTAGCGCCGGAGATCGAATTCGTTACTGTCGGTAATCAGCCTCTCGCCCTGCAACTGGGGATGATCGTCGTATCGCTCGAGCGTCAGGCGATAATTGCGTCCCTTGACCTTTGCCGCAAGGCTCTTGAGTGCCTTATCGTCGAGAATTGCCCAGTGAGCGACCTGGATTCGCTTCTCCTTGCACTTACCGGAAACGACCTTGCCTACCTCATACGTATAGAGCACCAGCCCTCGACGGTACGGGGCGATGTCCCCGGGCGCGGGCGTTGCGGTGGTCTCGACGAGTTTGCCTTCCAGCACGACGCGTGGCGCGGGTTTCCGCTTCTTGAAGCGGGCAGCGTACAACCTGTAACGGAGCACCGCCTCCTTGGGCGGTACGAATCGGCTGTAAATCGCCACCCCCTCCAGACGACCTGACCAGTCACGTTGGCCGTTCCACTCGTCGCCGAAGAGAAGATGCTGCGGTGACCAGTTGCTAAAGTCGCCCTGCACCGTCGCAGACGCCGGCACTTTGCGACCGTTGACGTAACAGAACAGCCTACCGGGGAAGTAACTGACGATTATGTGATGCGGCTTGCCTGCAGCGAGTTGACAAAGCGTTACCTGCGGTTTGGTGCCGTTATCACCTGTCTGCGTCGTGCGGAGGCGAAGGATAAGGTTCTTTCCGTCCTGTCCGAGCGTGAAGTTGCGCGAAGCGGAGTTGGTTGAGAATGTTACGATCCGCGCAGGACCGCGCTGTTTCAGGTTGGCGGGCGTCAGCGTTACTTCAATCGTAAGTTGGTTGGTCTTCTTGCAGGCTGCGAGCAGCCGCTTGTCGATGTTACGCGCGAGCATCGCACCACCCGCCGGCAGCACGTCGTGATATCGTCCGAAGCGCGCCAGGCCGCGAAGTTCCGTGCCGCACGTCCGAGCGTTTTTGCCGTCGGTTTGCGTGATTGTGTTGGTCTTCGACAGGTTTTCCCACAGAAAAACAAGTGCCTCGTGGTTTCCCGGCCAAGTGTCGTATTTCTTTGCAGGCCCGCCGGTAATCCGCTGGAGCATCTTCTGCTCCGCCCGTTTCATGACCGCTGCGGCAGAAACTTTCTCGCCGCCGGCAACCCACGCGTCGGGAAAGAAATCGCCGCGTTTGTTGTGTGAGATGCGGGTCCATTTCTCGATGGTTGTGAACTCGTCATTGAATCGCCCGAGATATATCTCAACCTTTTTACCGCCCCCGCCAATCTTGTTTGTCTTCTTTCCGACAGTGTA
>DAOVLV010000455.1 GCA_030631085.1 Planctomycetales bacterium
ACCATCCTCGCCGAGTTCGCCAAGTCGCGGGGCATCAAGATACCGTCCCTGAAACCCAAACGGCGAATTGCCTGGCTTAAGGAAAACAAACTTCACGAAGCGTTCAAGAAGTTCCAGGTAGCCCGCTGGCGAAGCCGATGCCGCAAACTACGCCGGCAGGTTGATGCGATTGATCCAAAGTTCCAGTTCTTCATCTATCCGAACGTTCACTATACGCTTTTCATGCGTGAGGCTGCCTTCAGGGAGTGGGGGACGAAGGCAGCGCCGGTGGTGGTGGCTGACTACCACAACTACTACCTTCCGCCGGACGCCTGGGGCAAACAGGCGGTTTCCGAGGCCCGCTGGAATATCATCGACGCAGCCAGGTGGGTAAAGGGCCATGCCGAACGGTGCGGCGTTGAGGCGATGGTAATCGGCGGGATGGATCCGGTTTCGGATAAGCCGATGGATCCTGAATATCATGGCAGGAACGCAGCCGCTATCGCCGATCACAGCAGCGGTTATTGGATTTTTTACGAATTCAAGGCGATGAAAGACAAATCAGGCCGGCGGATTGTGCCGCCGGTCAACGCGGATTTTTTGAAATGGTGGGGGCGGGCGAACCGTGCCATCGTCGCCGGACGCGCCCGGCAGTTCTGGCAGGCCGACAGAGAAACGCCCGAAGTCGCAGGCCCGCCGATCCTGGTCGGCATGGAAGGCCCAGGTCTCGCAAGCGTAATCCTGGAAAGTCCCGGCGAGGACGCGGAAATCCGCTACACCGTCGATGGAAGCAAGCCGAAGAGCGACTCTACCAAATACACCGGTACGATCCGAATAACGAAGACAACGACGATCCAAGCCGTCGCCTTCCGTGCCGGAAAGCAGATAGGTTCGGTTTCCAAACGGACCGTTCAAGTACCTTTGCGCATCATCGAGGCCGAGAGCGCATCACTGGTCAGGCCGTGGGTTGTCCGAACGGAAGGTAAAGGCCTGCGAAAATATATCCTCGTACCGAAGGACGGAAAAATCGACCTGAACGATCCTGAAAACGGTGCGTTGAAGTACCGTTTTGAGGCGCCGGAGGCCGGTAAATACAGGTTGGCGTTTTTGCTGAAGGGTCCGTGGGGTTCGGAAAACTCATTATTAGTGAAAAAAACGGAGAGCGGCCCCCTCATGGATTGGTACGCAATGACGCATCGGCGTGAGGGTTGGTTCTGGTACCTCTATCCCGGTAGTCTGGATTTGAGACAGGGAACCAATACGATAACCATCAGGCCGAAGTTCGTCGGCGCGACGCTTGATAAGATCGCCATTATCTCGCCATTATCAAAAGTGAAATGATCTATTGGGCGAATTTTACTGCTTCTGGTCGTCGGAATCGGAGGCGAGTGCTTCCAATGCGGATATGGGGTCGAAATTTCCTGTTTCGTCCCCGTCGGACTGGAGTTCGAGGATGCCCTCTTCAGCCTCCTCTGTCGGCGACTTGGCCGACTTGGTTCTGGCGGGCGTAATCTCTTCGGGTTTCCCGTCAAT
>DAOVLV010000213.1 GCA_030631085.1 Planctomycetales bacterium
CGCCGGCGGATATCCATATAATAACGAAAACAGTATCGGTATAGGTCTGTTCTGCGACACCGGCCTGGCGTCTCCGACGTCGGTGCAGATGTCCGCCCTGACAGACCTCGTTCGGGCGCTTCAGATAATCTGCCAGATACCCTCTGACCGCGTCTATCTCCGCAGCAACGAACCGGGTACACCGGGTCGGCTGGGACGGTTCTTCCCGTTCGAGACCTTCCGAAGCCGTCTTATCACCGCGAGGCGATAGTAGTTCCATGAGTCATTCTCGGGAAAGACTTCGAATACATGGCTACGAGGTACTGGAATACCTCGGAAGCGGCGCGCGCAGCACCATTTGGCGTCTGCGCGACAACAAGACCGGGCAATTCTGCGCGCTCAAACGCGTAGTCAGGCACAGTGGAGACGATAATCGCTTTTTCGAGCAGGCGATCAATGAGTTTGAGGTCGCTGCGAATTTCGACCATCCCGCCATTCGTAAATATTACCGAATCCGGAAAGTGCGGAGCCTCTTGAAATTGCAGGAACTGCACCTGTTTATGGAACTGTGTCCCGGAAACAGTTGCCAGAATAACCGACCGGAAACCGTGAGTCAGGCGGCAATGATTTTCTTGACGGTCGCCGAGGCTCTGACTCACATGCACTCACGCTGGTTTGTCCACGCCGACATCAAACCAAACAATATCATCGTATCCGACGACGGGACGGTGAAGATTATCGACTTTGGACAAAGTTGCCCGATCGGGACGGTCAAAGAGCGTATCCAGGGTACGCCGGACTTCATCGCGCCGGAGCAGGTTTATCGCCGCCCCCTGGACGGGCGAACGGACATGTTCAACTTCGGCGCGTCGCTGTACTGGACACTCACCGGCCACGCCATACCTACGATTATGCCGAAGAAGGTCTCCAACGTTCCGATGATCAGCGACCTGCGGACAAAACCCCCGGAAGAACTGAACGACAAAGTACCAGCGCCGCTGAGCCGCCTGGTAATGGACTGCATCGAACCGGACCCGATCCGACGACCACAAAATGCAAAGGACGTATTCGTCAGGCTGGACCTTATCGCCCACGCACTGACCCGAAACGACCACGCATCGGAGCAATGAAAAAATGAATATTGAATAATGAACGGAGAATATTGAATTTCGAAGTAGAAAAACCATTTTCCACAGGGGGTCTGTTTCTTTCACTTCGAAATTCAATATTCTCTTTTGGGTCTTATCGACATAAAAGGTAAAATGGAGACTCCATGGCGCATCCCGTCGCAAATACGTTCATCCAGGCAGCCGAACTTATCGTCGGCGACGACAATCGCGACGGAAACTGCCTGAAATTCGATTCCGGTGAAAAAATCATCTACCTCGGCGACATCCACGGACACCGCAAAAATCTCGCCAAGGTCATTACCCACGCAGCCTTGGGAAGCCATCCACACCGCAGGCTTGTACTTCAGGAACTCATCCACGGCGGGGAACCAGACCAGGCCGGGAACGACAGGAGCGTCGAAGTGCTCCTGCGAGCGGCGAGGATGAAAATATCGTATCCAAAACAAGTCTTTTTCCTTCTGGCCAATCACGACATCAGCCAGATTACAGGCCATGAAATCCTCAAGGACGGGCGCGGCGAATGTGAGTCGTTCGACGCCGGTCTCGATAATTCCTTCGGCTCGGGCGCTGCGGAAATTCGCTCGGCCGTTCATCAGCTACTTCGCAGTCTGCCTTTGGCTGCGAGGTGCGAAAACGGCGCATTTATGGCTCATTCGCTGCCAAGCCCGAACCGGATGGACTTGATAGATTGGGAAATACTCACCCGGCCTTATGCGGATGAAGATTTCCAACGCGGCGGAACGCTCTACGAATGGACCTGGGGTAGGGGGCATACTGTCGAGCAACTTGCCGAACTCGCCGAGCGGCTGGGGGTTGAACGATTCCTGCTGGGACATCAACCCTGCAAGACCGGATACCAGGTCCAGCACGGAACCTCAATCATCCTTGACAGCCATCACTCACACGGAGTGATAATGGAATTCGACGCCGGACTGTCCCTGAATGAAAACCTCGATGAACACATCCGACCTATCGTAGCGCTGTGAAGAATTTTTTGACACCGATATGCAATTATGCTATACTTATAATATAGGTATGATATAAATGCGACTCACTTGGGATAAACGAAAAAACTCGGAGAATAAAAAGAAGCATGGCGTCTCCTTCGAAGAGGCCGGAACTGTCTTTTATGATGAGAACGCAAGGCTGATTCATGATCCCGACCATTCGGTCCGAGAGGAACGTTTTATCCTGCTCGGCCTGAGTGTCAGGTTGCGGGTATTGGTGGTTTGTCACTGCTATCGACAGGATGAGGCGCTGATCAGGATTATCTCGGCGAGGAAAGCGACGAAGAAAGAACAGAAAAGATACGTGGAGAAATTACCATGAGAAAAGAATACGATTTTTCAAAATCGAAGAAAAACCCGTACGCGAAACTTCTGAAGAAGCAGATTACCATACGCCTGGAAGAAGATGTGATCGCCTACTTCAAGAAACTGGCCGGCGAGACGGGAATTCCGTATCAGAACCTGATCAACCTGTACCTGAAAGACTGCGCTAATTCCGGGCGAAAACTGACTTTTAAATGGGCTTCGTGAATCAAAGTTGGGGGGTTGGGGGAATAAAGGATCAAAAAAAGCACCTGTCCTCTTTTCTCCGAATTAAGTAAGGCGTCCCCCGGGACTTTCGGAACCTTGCGGGGACGGAGACCCGACAATTCATGCTTTTTCAACAACCCCGTTGTCCTCGCTATTGCCCAAGGGCATCGACAGATTGCCAAAAGACCTGCAATCGACCGTCGGGCACGATTGGATGGTCAAAATGAAAAAACCGGACATGGGTATCAATGAAGGCGACATTGTATCCATCTTCATGCCACATGCTGTTGAAACAGGGGCTGTCGGCAAGCACGGCCAGCGTGGACGGATTTCGATAGACGTTCAGCGGTCCGTTTGGCGTTCCGGCCTGACTGGAAAGCCCGCCCCTGTAAGCGTACGATGTCCACACCAGGGTCTTTCCGTCGGCCGGTGTCCGATCACTGTTCATACGCCGAGGCCAAGCTTGATCATACCCCCAGCCCATACGCCGAACCTCCGGGCAATAGTGAAGATGACCGTCTTCGACGTAGCCGCCTTCCCACAAAAGCCCCTGACCGTACCATCCATTTTGACTGCTCAGATCGGTTCGTCCGATACGAGCGGCCTCGAAGAGCACCAGTGGAGAACCACGATCCGGATCATCCACCCACGGCGAACCGGGGCCTTGAATCTCGATTGGACCGGGAGGCAGAGACCCCCCGTTGCCCGCAGCGTAAGTTGCCAGACTGACGGTTAGTGCGCGAAGCCGGAATTGACAATCAAGCATATCGGCATGTCGCCGGAGATGCTTTACCGCCGGAGCGGCAATCCCGACTATCAACGATATGACAGCCAAAACAACCAGCAACTCAATGAGCGTCAGGGCTTTCCCTGTAGCCGGATACTTCTGCATCCTCGTTCTATGAAGAAAAATCATAGTCGCAATACACCCGTCGCTCCTACCCATATTAAGCTAAGCCGTTTTCTAATCGCGGCTGCGCCGACGGCGAGACAGTACCCATCCGGCGCCCAGTAGCAAAATGGACAGACTTGCCGGTTCGGGAATAACGGTTATCGAACCATTGGTAACGGTCATCGGGACTTCATTGCCCCCATAACCGAAGATTGTGTTCCCGGCGTTCGTGCCGGTCAAAAGAAAGTCCCATGTTCCCTCGGTGTACCCGGTGGTGTCAATAGTAAAGATTGCCAGAAGACCGTTGGCTGATATTTCGCCGGAAGCGGTCATTATGCCTTCATAGGCGATCTGGGGGACGAGGACGCCGTAAGGGGGATTCCTTCTCAATCCGTCGTTGTTGGGGTCGAAGATGAAACTCGTCAACGGATCATCGTCGAACAGGTCCAGAAGGGTGAACACCGGACCTGGAACCGATCCGCCACCCAGAGGGCCTCCGTCGCCGATCTGGGCGTACACATCCACGTTTTGAACCGGAACGCCGCCGGCAACATAGACTTCGATGGTTTGCCCGCTTTGGTTTGGCAGAAGATCGTGATCTCCGACATCAATACTAAGTTGCCCGTGTGCAACCCCTACGATGCCTAAACATACCGCAATTACCGCGATTTTCCTCATCATTTCTACCTCCATTCAATGTTGTACTAAAATCCTACGGCTCCTCCTGATCGACAACCGACCAGTGCAATAAGCATTATACCACCAATCCCGATTTTTGCAAGCGTAAAAAAAAAATAAATCGACTATTTTGGGGATCCCGGTTGCCAACCCCGCGTTTTCAGCCTCGGCAGACGGATATTGACGCTTACGGTGCTGTAATCAGGTTCAGGTCGTTCAGCATGGTCGTGTTGTTCAGACGGGCGATCATCTCGTCCATCGTGCTGACCACGCCGCTGCGATTGTAATCATGATAATTTTCAATGTCCGCCGGATTGAGCAGGCTCTTGTGCGGGTCAAGCCTGGCGCGCATCTCGTCCATCGTGTTAACCGCCGTATCCGTCGTTGAGTTGCCGGAATCGCCCATGGCATTGCCGAAATAGAACA
>DAOVLV010000234.1 GCA_030631085.1 Planctomycetales bacterium
GGCATCGGGATATTCTTTTGTCGGGCTGGATGTTTGGGAACCAATCGGCATTATTTGTTACTCCCGATTATTGAGGCATTTTGTCATGGTTTGCGCGAACTGATTGACGGCATATTCTAATCGCTCATCAGTCAACGGTTTGAAATATTCTGATTTATGTAATGGCCGCTCGATATTACGGTTGCCATCCAGAAGTGTAATAATGTTGATGTTCAGGTCTGGAAAAACTCTATCAAGTGTTATTACCGAATCGCTGCCTTTGGGAGACATCTGCGAGCCATAGTCTCCGCCCAGAAAGTTTTCCAGTTGGACCACAAAAAAAGATTCTATTGTCGGAACAGCGCGTTTCAAGAGGTGTGCATCCATAAGGATACGTTTATACATTGCTACCTCTGTATAGGATTTGCACTCTACACTAATCCTGAAAACATCATTGATATGGACATGGATATCCTGTGATAGTTTGTAAGTCTCGCCATTCGTTGTAACACTTATCTTTTTCCTGTCCATCATCAGCAGGTTTTTCCTGCCGGGGATGCGAGACCAGGCGATACTGATAATATCCTTTGTTATGTCTTCTACAAGTTTGCCTTTAGTGTACCGAACTGCACCGGCAGTATCCTTACGTCTTCTGCTGGCATAGAGTTTCTGGGAAGAAAGAATAGCCTTTTTATAATTCGCTCGAATTTTTTTGATCGTTGGCGTCATTGCTTATTTTTCCCCGCCGTTACCGGGGACTGCCGCCAGTTGCTGGTACATCTGCCAGCGGCGGTCAACGTCCTGCTGGGCGAGTTTGATGAGGCGAGCGGCCTCGTCCGGCTTGCTCTTGGTGAGCATTGTGTAGCGGGTTTCGTTATAGGCGTAGTCTTTCAACGGCATCGACGGAGCCTTGCTGTCGAGTTGCAGCGGGTTCTTGCCCTGCTCGGCGAGGCGCGGGTCGTGGCGGTACAACAGCCAAGCGCCCGACGCGACGGCGGCCTTCTGCTGATCGAAGGCGGTGGTCATGTTGATCCCGTGCATAATGCAGTGGCTATACGCCATGATGAGGCTAGGCCCGTCGTAACTCTCCGCCTCGACGAATGCCTTTACGCACTGGCCGTCGTTTGCGCCCATTGCGACCTGCGCGACGAAGATGTTTCCGTAGGTCATCATCAGCAGGCCGAGGTCTTTTTTGGGCATTGGTTTTCCACCGGCAGCGAACCTTGCCACTGCCGCTCGCGGCGTAGCCTTGGAGCACTGCCCGCCCGTGTTGGAATAGACCTGGGTATCGAGGACGAGGATGTTGATATTCCGCCCGGAGGCCAGGACGTGATCCAAGCCTCCGTAGCCAATGTCGTACGCCCACCCGTCGCCGCCGAGTCCCCAGACGCTCTTTTTGACCAGCACGTCGGCAATGCTCGTAAGTTGCGCCGATTCGGGCGTCTTGATACCGGCCAATGCAGCCCGCAGCGCATCGACGCGCTGCCTCTGCTCGGCGATACCGGCCTCGGTGGACTGGTCGGCATTGAGCAGCCCGTTAACAAGGTCTTTTCCGATATTATCGGCCAGGGTCTGAAGAAGTTCTCGTGCGAACTCGTTTTGTTTGTCCAGCGTCAGGCGGAAGCCGAAACTGAACTCGGCTGTGTCTTCGAAGAGGCTGTTGTTCCATGTCGGTCCGCGTCCGTCGGCGTTGACGGAGTATGGCGTGGTCGGTAGGTTTCCGCCGTAGATGCTGGAGCATCCGGTGGCGTTTCCGATAATCGCGCGGTCGCCGAAGAGTTGCGACAGAAGTTTGACGTAGGGCGTCTCGCCGCATCCGGCACAAGCGCCTGAGTACTCGAACAGCGGCCTGCACAACTGGCTGCCCTTGACGGTGTTGATTCGCAGTTTGCCTCGGTCGTAGTCCGGGATGTCCAGGAAGAAATCGTAGTTCTCCCGTTCCGATTCGCGCAACGGCAACTGGGACGCCATGTTGATGGCCTTCTTTTCCGGTTCGGCCTTATTCTTGGCGGGGCAGACGTGCACGCAGGCTCCGCAGCCGGTGCAGTCTTCGGGCGCTACCTGGACGGTGAACTTCATTCCGGCGAATTCCTTGCCCTTGGCGTCGGCGCTCTTGAAGGTATCGGGAGCCTTTTCCGCCAGGGCGGGATCATAGGCCTTTACCCTGATGGCGGCGTGCGGGCAGGCGATAGCGCACTTGGCGCACTGGATGCAGAGGTCCGAGTCCCATACGGGGATTTCCAGAGCGAGGTTGCGTTTCTCCCATTGCGTCGTAGCCGTCGGCCAGACGCCGTCGGCGGGCATCTTGGATACCGGAACTTCGTACCCACGCCCGGCGATAATCTCGGCAGTGAGGTTCTGGACGAACTCGGGCGCTTCTGCCGGGACGACCGGAGGCTTTACGATAGTTGAAGAAACCTTCGCAGGGACCTTTATCTCGTGCAGGTGCTCGATTGCCTGGTCCACAGCCGCATTGTTCATCTGGACGATCTTGTCGCCCTTCTTCCCGTAGGTCTTCTTGATGGCCTCTTTGATTTTATTGACGGCTTCTGTCTGTTCGAGAATACCCGACAAGTAGAAGAAACACGTCTGCATGACCGTATTGATTCGCGCGCCCATACCGGTTGCCTTGGCGACTTCGTAGGCGTTAATCGCGTAGAACTTCATTTTCTTGTCGATAATCGCCTGCTGGACGGACTTGGGCATCTTGTCCCAGGTCTCTTCAGGCCCGTAGGGACTGTTGAGCAGGAATGTCGCGCCTTCGATGGCGGGGGCGAGTATGTCATACCGTTCCAGGAACATCCACTGATGGCAGGCGACGAAGTTGGCGTGGGTAATAAGGTAGGTCGAGCGGATACGCTCAGGCCCAAAACGAAGATGCGAAACGGTTATCGCACCGGCCCGCTTGGAGTCATACACGAAATAACCCTGTGCGAAGTTGTCCGTCTCGTTACCGATAATCTTGATGGAGTTCTTGTTCGCCCCGACCGTTCCGTCGGACCCTAGGCCATAGAACATCGCACGGACGACGTCCGGACCTTCGGTGCTGAATTCCGGGTCGTATTCCAGCGAGGTATGCGTTACGTCGTCGTTGATTCCGACGGTGAAGTGGTTTCTCGGCTTATCGGCTGCGAGGTTATCCAGGATGGATTTGACCATCGCGGGGGTGAATTCCTTGCTGGAGAGTCCGTATCGCCCGCCGAGAACCTTGATGTCCCTGCCGGCTTCGACCATTGCGTTGACGCAATCGAGATAGAGCGGTTCGCCGGGCGATCCCGGCTCTTTTGTCCGGTCCATTGCGGCGATTGATTTTACCGTCTCCGGCAGCGCGTCGAGGAAATGCTTCATCGAGAAAGGCCGATACAGGCGGACTTTGAGCAGCCCGACCTTTTCGCCCTGGGCGGTGAGATATTCGATGGCTTCCTGGGCGGCTTCGGTGCTGCTGCCCATAAGGATGATGACGCGTTCGGCGTCCGGCGCGCCGATGTAATCGAACAGGTGATACTCTCTGCCGACGACGGAGGCGAATTTGTCCATGACCTTCTGAACGGCTTCGGGGCAGGCGAGGTAGTAGGGGTTGACGGTTTCGCGTCCCTGGAAATAGACGTCGGGGTTCTGCGCGGTGCCTCGCAGCGTTGGCCTGTCGGGCGACATGCTGCGGGCGCGGTGGGCGAGGACTTTCTCGTCGTCTATCATCGCTCGCATGTCGTCCATCGTGAGCAGTTCGATCTTCTGGATTTCGTGCGTGGAGCGGAACCCGTCGAAGAAGTGGATAAACGGGACGCGGGTCTCAAGCGTGGCTGCCTGGGCGATAAGGGCAAGGTCCATGACTTCCTGGATACCACCGGCAGACAGCAGCGCGAAACCGGTGTTACGCACAGCCATTACGTCGCTGTGGTCGCCGAAGATGCTCAATGCCTGGCAGGCAAGCGATCGGGCGGAAACGTGAAAGACCGTGGGGGTCAGTTCGCCAGCGATCTTGTACATCGTCGGGATCATCAGCATCAGGCCCTGGCTGGCGGTGAATGTCGTCGTCAGCGAACCTGTCTGCAGCGCGCCGTGAACGGCAGCGGCTGCGCCGCCTTCGGATTGCATCTCCATCACTGATGGGATAGTGCCCCAGATATTCTTCTGCCCGGCAGCCGACCAGGCGTCGGCGTGCTCGCCCATTCCGCTGGAGGGTGTAATCGGGTAGATTGCGATTACTTCGTTGACCTTGTGGGCCACGTAGGCCGTCGCTTCGTTTCCATCGATCATTGCTACCGGACGTGTCTTTGTGTCAGTCTTGCTCATTGTTGTCTCTTTCTTTCTAAAAAAAAGTTGTAGGCTGGGACGAAGTCCCACCTTCCCCGGATTGCCGCTTGCCCCTTGGCCGCGAC
>DAOVLV010000087.1 GCA_030631085.1 Planctomycetales bacterium
CACGAGCACCGCCAGGGTGGTGGTTTTCATTCCACCGGCAGTACTTGCCGGCGACCCGCCGATTACCATCAGTATGCACATCCACAATTTCCCGCCGATGCTAAGCCGGTTCATATCGACGGTGTTGAACCCGGCTGTGCGGGCGGTTACCGATTGGAAAACCGATTCGCGAGCACAATCAACGGTCGAAAGTTGCGACAAGGAATCATTCTGGGCAAACGGACGATCATCATACTGTGTGGCGGTTATCGGCGCGCCGAAGGTCTGACTGGTTCCACTTGATGTCTCGAACATAAACAACCCGACCGCACCGGCCAGGAGCAGTACAATCGACATCGACAACACTAACTTGCTGTGCAGCGTGAGAATGGGTCCTCTGCTTCGCGTTGCGCGTCGGAAAAGCCCGTTCCATAACGCACGGGTCAGGTCGTAGAGTACCGGGAACCCCAGCCCGCCCAGGAATATCAGCGGCGCCATTACGCCGATAATCTGCCAATTCCCCCGTATTTCCGCCAGGCTGGTCGATTGGAGCGAAAAACCGGCGTTGCAGAAGGCGCTGACAGCGTGGAAAACGCTGCTGAAAACGATCGTGGCGTCCAGCGAAGATCCCTCGGCGAGATTGAGATATTTCGCCCACATCGGATACATGACCGCAGCCGCCGCCACCTCGATTAACAGGGCCGAAATGACCGCAAACTTCACCATTTTCCCGATTCGCCCAATCGTTCCGTCGGCGAAGGTCTGACTGGCCACGAGGCTTTCGCGTATGCTCAAACCACGACCGGTCAGTAGTGCGAAAATCGTTCCAGAGACCATTATTCCCAGCCCGCCCAGTTGGATCATCGCAAGGATGATTACCTGTCCGAAGCGGGCGAATTGGGTTCCGGTGTCGCGTACGATAAGTCCCGTAACGCAGGTTGCACTGGTGGCGGTGAAAAGTGCGTCCGTGAAACCCAGCGGGTTGTCCTGCGGAGCGGCCTTGGGAAGCATCAGCAGACCGGTTCCGAACAGAATCACCATTACGAAACTTCCTATCAGTATCCAGACCGGATGGATACCCGCCCCGGCGACCTTGAACTGAAAACCAATCGTTCGAATCACCAGCACCGCAAGGATATATACCTGCGTGATGACGACATAGAGGGTAGCGGCCGAAAGTAGTTTTATCTCTATCTGCCCGGTAACGATGGCGACGACTGCTGCCACCGCCGCCAGCATCAGGGCAAAATCCCAAAAGTTCTCGCGGAAGAAACCCTTGCGATCATTACTGAGCAGCAGGCGAGCGAACCGGTCCAGTACGAACGCGCCAAGCACACATCCCTGGACGATATGAAGATAAATTATCGCTACAGGCGGAGTGTAAAAACCGTATTCCAGCGCAAGGGCCGTTATGGCTGACGCCGCTGCGAGCGCCATAAGAACGTCGAAAAACATCAGCATCCGCCGACGAAAAAGAAACGGACTGACAGGTTGTTCATCTTTACCATTCATTTGTTGGTAGTCGGTAATAAAACCGGGCATTGGGCATCAGGCATTGGGCATTGGTGGCACAAGGTTAGTTATGGTTTTTTCTGTTTTGTTTCCAAATTTTGCAAAACCGCAGAACATAATGACCGAACATGCAATAACCAACAACTACCAATGCCAAATGCCCGATGCCGAGTGCCCTTCTCTAATTTGCAACACACAATGTTTCCAGTCTATTCCCCTTTTTTATACACATCATCGGGGTCGAAGATCTTTTCGGCCACTGTTTCCCATTGGCCATTATCGTCAAGTTTGCGATAGAAGCAGGAGCGATAGCCTTTGTGGCAGGCGGCTCCGTGCTGGATAACCTTGACGATCAGCGTGTCGGCGTCGCAATCGGTATAGATGGCTTTGACTTCCTGCGTGTGCCCGGAGGATTCGCCCTTCATCCAGAACTTCTTCCGGCTTCGGGACCAGAAATGCGTCATTCCGGTCTCGACGGTTCGCCTGAGCGATTCGGCGTTCATATACGCCACCATGAGAACGTCTCCGTTCTCGCTATCCACGACGACGGCCGGTATCAGCCCGGCATCATCGTATTTCAGTATGCTGATTGCTTCTTCGAGTTTGTCCATGCGATAGTCTTTCTCTGTATGCTGTAGGTGGTCAATATGCTACCGTCGGAAACGACGACGGTCAAAAGCATTCAGCAATCAGCATTCAGCAATCAGCGTTCAGTAAAAGAAACAAGCCGCCTTCGAGGGGCGTTTTTTTTACTTCGTCATTCAAAATTCTCTGTTCAATATTCCACGTAGTGGTGCTACGCACAACATTCTCTTTTTCATCGCGTCCGGGCTAATGTTTTCTAGCCAATGGTGGCGAAAGATATTATGTTATCAATTCTGAAACCGGGTTTGTCCCGGTTGCGCAGAAGAAGGATGCCAACAGTGAGTATTGTGGTGATGAAATTCGGCGGGACTTCCGTTTCCGACGCGGAGAAGATTCGTTCCGCCGCTCGACGGGTTGTTCAGGTCCGTAATCAAGGTCGGCAGGTTGTCGTGGTCGTTTCGGCTATGGGAAAGACCACCGACCGGCTTGTGAACCTGGCGGGGCAGGTAACGCGACGTCCGCCGAAACGCGAAATGGACCAACTCCTCGCCACCGGCGAACAGGTAACCATCTCCCTGATAGCGATGATGCTGGAGAGCATGAAGACCCCGGCCATCAGTTTCACCGCCGGTCAGATAAAGATTATTACAGACGACGTTCATACCCAGGCGAGGATCAGGCATATTAACGCTCGTCGGATACACGGCGAACTCGATGCCGGAAGAGTCGTTATCATAGCCGGTTTTCAGGGCGTAACCGAGGACGGTGCGGTAACTACGCTTGGCCGGGGCGGTTCGAACCTTACACTGGTGGCAGTGGCGGCGGCGATTGGAGCGAAGGTCTGCGAAAATTATACCGACGTGGACGGCGTCTATACCGCCGATCCGAATATCGTACCCAATGCCCGAAAGATCGCGCGAATCAGTTACGACGAGATGATGGAACTCTCTTCGCTGGGCGCGTCGGTGCTGCATAACAGGGCAGTCGGGTTCGCAAAAAAATACAGCGTGCCGATACATGTCAGAAGCAGTCTGCACAACAGAAAAGGAACGATGATCGTGAAAGAGACGGAAGAAATGGAACGGATTGTCGTCAGCGGTGCGGCGCTGAAGAAAAACCTTGCGAGTGTTTCGCTTCGGAATGTCCCAGACAGGCCCGGTGTGGCAGCCGGGATATTCCACGCTATCGCCGCTGCAAAGATCATTGTCGATGACATAATCCAAATCGAAACAGGCCCGAAACTTGCGACAATATCCTTTACCGTGGACCTGCATACCCTGCCGGAAGTACGCCGAGTATGCCGCAAATTGTTCCGGCAGATGAAGGGCACCACTATCGAATGTGAGAAGAACCTTGCAAAAGTCTCGGTCATTGGGCTGGGGATGAGAGTCCATACCGGCGTGGCTGAGAAAATGTTCGCCGCGCTGGCCGAAGGTAGCATCAACATCCGAAACATCACCACCAGCGAGATAAAAATTTCCTGCATCATCGACAAACTCGACGGCCCAAAGGCGCTTCGACTGGTCCATGACGCTTTCGACCTGGGACGAAAGAAGAAACCCGTCGCCAAAACACCCAAAAAGAAAATCCCCAAAAAGAAAATCGCCTCTAAAAAGAAATAACCGGTCATCAAGATCGGCTTGCCGTTTAGTGCTGTTGCTTTTGTTATCGCTGTTTCTTTTGTGCGGAAGATGCTGAAACGCGAACGTTCGGACAAACTGACCCGTCGCCAGAGACGAATACGACGGGCGGCGAGGAAATTCTTCTTCCTGGCCGGTGTCGTCGCAGTGTTGGTTGGGCTGGTCCTGGCCGACCGGGCGGGGTTTTTCGGTCAGGCACCGAAAGACGATTGGGATAAATATCATGGTTGTCAATTCAAGGTGGCCCGCATCATAGACGGCGACACGCTCGATATCGACTGTCCCGACGGGCGTTTCAAACGGACCCGCATCCGCCTGCTGGGTGTCGATACGCCCGAAACCGTCAAGCCCGACTCGCCCGTGGAGCACTTTGGGCCTGAAGCCTCGCGCTTTACCAGGTCGGCCGCACTTGGAAAAACCATCACGCTGAAACTTCAGCGTACCAGAATCCGCGATACGTATAACCGCCTGCTGGCGTACGTAATTCTGCCTGACGGGAAGAACCTTAACGAGCAGATAATCGCCACAGGCCATGGGTATTCCGATCCGCGATTTCGCCATCCGCTCGGGCGGGAATTCAAGGCTGCACAAACCGAAGCGAAGGTCGCTTGCAGGGGGCTTTGGAAGGAAGCCACTGACGCCGACCTTCCGTATTACTACCGCGGAAAACTCAAACTCCCCAAACCGGAGTAGATTTTTTCTAAAAGTTCGCATTTCGCTTACGGATTTTCGCTCCGAAATTCCGATGTAAGTTATAGATACGGAAGGCGATTTATGGGTTTTGCATACTCGGAAGATAATGACAGCGTGGTTGAGCCAAAGCGACCAGCCGGTCAGTATGTAATCTTCGCCTTTTTCACTGCCACCGGTCTGCTGGCACTGGCCGGTACGATCCTCCTGCCCGAGTACGCCGCTCTGGACGACCTTCAGGCCCGGCGGGACGCGCTCGCTCATCAGGCCAGGTGTGATGAGAAACTGTCGGCCTATAATGCTCGGATGATTCGCGCGACCCGCGAAGATCCGGTACTGATTGCCCGCCTGATGATTCGGCATGGAAATTACCGCCCGGCGGGATGTGAAACCGTCGAGATGAAATCCGTCCCACCGGAGCAGTCTGTCCCGGAACGCCTGCTGCGAGAGTCCGGTAATCCCCCGAAACGCAAAGAACCACGCTTGCTGGCTCATGCCGGACTTTGGCTGGCGGATACGACCACGAGCAAGTGCATGATACTGCTGGCGCTGGCGATGATTGTAATCGGCGCAATCGCAGGACGGGGCGAAGCGAACCGCAGGCCCACCTTCACATCTTGACGTAACGCTCATCAGGCAGTATCTTTTCATTCGCGCTGCTGCGTGTGCTGATCGGAAACGCCGCCCAACTCGGGAGACCAAACGTGACAATTGCGACTTCATTTCTGGGACTGTGCCTCCTGTTGGGGGTGGGTTACTACCTGCGGATGCGAATTCGCCTGCTTAAGGGGCTGTATCTTCCTGCGTGTGTCATCGGCGGGCTGATCGGTTTGGCGGTCATCCAGGGCGCCGAATCGCTGGGTTCTCCGGTACCGTACGACTGGACAGCGGGGTGGGGTAAACTGCCCGGTTTCCTGATTAACATTGTTTTTGCGTGTTTGTTTATGGGCGCGGTGCTGCCGAAATTCACCCATATTGCCCGACGTGCCGGACCGCAACTGGCGTACGGGCAGGTTGTGGCGTGGGGACAATATGTCGTCGGTATCGGGCTGTTCCTGCTGGTTATAACGCAGTTGTACCCGAACTTGCCGGAAATGTTCGCGGCGATTCTTCCGGTGGGTTTTGAGGGTGGTCACGGAACAGCGGCTGGACTTAGTAGAACGTTCGAGAAACTCAAATGGGAAGATGGAAAGGATTTCGCCCTCGCCAGTGCGACCGTCGGAATGATCAGCGCGATAGTTGTGGGGATGGCGTTGGTGAACTGGGCTGTTAGACGTGGGCATACCACCAGGAAGGTGCGCGTTGAGGATGTTTCCCGACGGGAGATTACCGGTGAGACCTCGGCTGACCTGCGACCCATCGCCGGTCGGTTGACTGTTTCGGCCGATGCAATTGAGACGCTTACGCTTCACCTGGTGTTTGTAGGTGTGGCGATCGGGGTTGGACTGCTCTTGAAACAATGCCTGCTCGTAGCCGCCGTCGGAGTGGGCAACGCGACGTTCATACAAGTCGCCGACAGTTTCCCGTTGTTTCCGTTGTGCATGATCGGCGGGCTTGTCGTGCAAATCTTCGAGGACAAATTCGATAAGCGCAAACTGATGGATGCGGGACTCATGCGGCGGATTCAAAACACCTCGCTGGACTTCCAGATTGTTGCGGCGATTGCGACGATTAACGTCAAGGCGCTGATTCCCGCTGCCGTTCCGTTTGCGATTGTGATGGCCGGCGGGATTCTGTGGAATGTTTTCTGCGTGCTTGTGCTCGCCAGGTTTTTCCTTCCCAATGCATGGTTCGAGCGTTCGATTGCGGAGATGGGCCAGTCGATGGGCGTAACCGCGACGGGACTGCTGCTCCTGCGCGTGGTGGACCCGGAATATGAAACCCCCGCAGCCGATGCCTTCGCCTCCAAACAACTCCTTCACGAACCGTTCATGGGCGGAGGATTGTGGACGTCGTCGGCGATTCCGCTGCTTGCCCTGTGGGGAGGATGGAAGGTGTTTGCAATCACCTGCGGTGCGGTGGTGATATGGTTGATAGTGCTGACTGTAATGCGGATTCTGCGGAAACGTTCGGCGAGTGCAGAAGCAGTTTGAGACAAAGCGAGCAGGCTGGGACGGAGCGAAGCGGAGTCCCACCTTTTTTATTTCGTAATTCAACATTCTCTGTTCGATATTCAATATCCTTTTTTTACCTAATCCCTATGCGCTACACCCTTTAGGAAAAGGTGGGCCTGTCGGCCCAGCCTACCGATTAGCGGGAGCGCCAGCGGAGCGTCATTACCCACTTGAGGTAGTCGGACTCGATCTTTTCCAGTTTGGCGTCGAAGACGTGCTTGATGGCTTTGACCGCAGCGTCCTTGCCGCGGTGATTGTCGCGAAAGTGCTTGTAGAACTTCCGCAACAGGCCACGCTTCTGCATGTACATCACGAAATATCTCGCCTGTGCGTAGTTCAGCCCCCGCTGCCTACCATAGAAATCCTTACGCGTAACCAACTCCCGCAGCGGGCGGAGGGTCTTTCCGCGGACCGCCTTCTGCAACGCCGGTAATCGCCAGTTCACCACGCCGATTATTTTATCGGGAAGCACCCTGCATCCCTCGTGCAGACTCGCCAGTCCTTCGTTGAACCACAGAGGCACAGCCGGGAAGTCATACACAATCAATGCGTGCGTCAATTCGTGAACCAGCGTTCCCGTGCCCGTATTGATATTCATCACCATCGTCCGGTCGCCGGGGCGGTAGTAGCCGAAATAGGGCGGGTCGCTATTTTTATA
>DAOVLV010000297.1 GCA_030631085.1 Planctomycetales bacterium
CGACGGAGCCACTTCAAGGCAAATTCGTGCCGACTTTTTTTACCGTAATTATCACCAAGGAATAGTCTAAATGATTCTAAGGAAGAAAAAAGTCAAGGGCGGTGGGGCCGAAGCAAGCCAGGACGTAATCACGAGATGCCCGAGTAACCCCCTGATTTCACTGGGCGATCTGCCTTTCCGCTGCAGCGACATCTGGAATGCCGGTCTGGTCCGGTTCGAGAACGATTACCTTCTGCTGATAACGGTCGAGACGCTCGTAGGGCAATATGCCATTTATCGCGCCCTCAGTCGAAATGGGAAGGATTTTACCGTCGATGCCAAACCGTTCATGTCCCCGGCGCAAAGCGGTCCGAGGCGCGCGGATGAAAGTATCGGCGTCCGCGACCCGCGTATCACGGCAGTGGATGGATGGTATTACATCACCTATGTAGCCGACGGTGATCATGGGCTGCGTCTTGGACTTGCAAAGACGAAGGATTTTCAATCCGTAGAGCATATCGCGTATGTCTCACAGGTGGATGTAAAGAACGGTATCCTCTTTCCCCGGAAGGTCGGCGGGAAGTATCTCCTTTTGAAGCGCCCGGATGCGGGTTCGAGCATATGGTTGAGTTACTCGAACGATCTTGTGTTCTGGGGTTCTTCGACGGTGGTGATGACTCCTCGCGGAGGGTACTGGGATTCCAACCGCATAGGCGCTGCTGCCCCTCCGGTTGAGATCGATGAAGGGTGGCTTTTGATTTATTACGGCGAGAAAGTTACTTCAGCCGGCCCCCTGGTTCGCCTTGGAGCGGCAATCCTTGACAGGGGGAATCCGACACGCGTCCTTGCCAGGTCCAATATCCCAATCCTCACGCCACGCGAGAGATATGAGCGAATAGGCGACGTACCGAACGTCGTATTTTCCTGCGGCGCGCTTCTGGAGGACGGGAAGATAAACCTGTATTACGGAGCCTCCGATTCCTGCATCTGCCGGGGGGCGGCGCCGCTGGAAGACGTCCTGCGGGTATGTTTCGAGAGCGAAAGGGAGTATTAGAAAATGGCGGAAAACACAGGAAGAGACCTGCTGCATCGTCACGAAGGGAATCCGATCCTGACGCTGGCCGACATTCCCTATCGCTGTAACACGGTGTTTAACGGTACACCGGTTAAGGTCAATGGAGAATACCTGGTACTTCTTCGTGTCGAGGGTCAGCAGGGGTACTCGTTCTTTTCACTGGCACGAAGCAAGGACGGGTACAGCTTCAAAATGGACCCCGAACCGTGCATGTTACCGGAGAGGGAAGAACCGTGGCGCGTCTGGGAGGAAAACGGTATCGAAGACCCGCGACTGACGGAAATGGACGGTAAGTACTATATCCTCTATACAGCCGTTGGGCGATACGGACACCGCATTGCCATTGCGAGTACTGAAGATTTCGTGATTTATCGTCGCATTGCGATGATTTCCGGGCCTGGGAACAAGGACGGCGTGCTGTTCCCCGAAAAAATTGACGGGATGTACGCCCGTCTTGACCGTCCGTTCGGAAACGGCGTCGGGAGCGTGTGGATTTCATACTCGCCGGACCTGGTCAACTGGGGACGGAGCGAATTTGCCTTTGGGCCTCGCGCGCGATACTGGGATTCAAACCGCGTTGGCGCTTCAGCGCCGCCGATTATGACTGAGCACGGCTGGTTGGAGATTTACCACGGTGTGAAAATGACATCGGCAGGCCCGATTTATCGTATCGGCGCGGTGATGCTGGATAGGGATAATCCTGCCAAGGTTATCGGTCGCTGTCTTCCGCCGTTGCTGTCGCCGAGGGAGGATTACGAGCGTATCGGCGATATCGGCAACGTGGTATTCGCCTGCGGCGCGATCGTCGAGAACGACGGGCAGGTCAAAGTCTATTACGGCGCCGCCGACACTTCCATCTGCGTTGCGACCGCCCATATCGACGAAATAACAGCATCGTGCCTCCAGTAATTTAAAAAAGGGCATAGGGAATAGGGTGTAGGGAAAAACAGAAAAAGCGGAATCTGAAACTGGTTGATCTGTTTTTCGGTTTTTCCCTATGCCCTATGCCCTACACCCTGTTATTTACAACAGGTCAATCATGTAGGACTTGAGCAGTTTCCTCATTCCTGCCATGTAGGCGATGCCGATCAGAACAACACCGATCGCCTGCAGGTTCCATTCACCCAGAACCAGTCCCATCGCCACACCGGCGGCGGGTGGATGCTCGGTATCCGTAATAACCATCAGGAAAATAGCCAATCCAACCGCTATACCGGCAAAGAAAACGGTGTATTCCGATTCGCTGATGAATTCAATTTGGCTCATGGCAAGCAGTTGGTTTGACCAATAGCACAGCGTACCGACGGCAATTCCGACGATGTATCCGCCGATAAGAAAGCGAGCGTTGGAGACGCGTCTGTGCGGCATGGTGAAGATAATAAACGAGCTTGCTCCCAGAGCGCCGAGGATTGCCGCGTTGGAAACTGCGTCCAGTATCACCAGCGCAATCGCCATCGATACCATCGCCAGCGAGCACTGGAGAAAATATTCAGTTTTATGTTCCTTGAATTTTTCGTCGAATAACCTCATCATTAATATGTTTTCGGGAGTTTTTTCGGGAACTTGAATGGAGGCTACGAATGTTGGAGCGACTTTTCAATACGCATCAGATAGCCGACCTGCTCGGTACTAATGAAGCAGCGGTTAACGACTGGATAAAAAGGGGTTGGTTGCCCGTCAGGGATTCACCCGGCCAGCAGGTCCGCATTTCCGAAAAAGGGCTGGTGCAATTCCTCAAGAACAGGGGTATCGATTTGGAAGCGATTATAACCAACGTCGCTCCCGATGATCCTCAAGAGCCGTTACCCGAAACGGTTTCGCCCGAAGAACCGCTCGCCCCTCGTCCCTTCGACGGTGCTCAGGGTCGAAGACAGGGTCGTGAGCAAGGTCGAACGGCTGCTCACCCGGCCGAACCAATTTCGCCACCGTCTGAAGAATCACCCCGCACGGAACGTCCTCAAGTGGCGCCTGCGCCCCAAACCGACAGGGTTCCGCCCGATGAGGTCGTTGAAGAGGTAGAACATCTCGAATCTCATCAGGCCGACCCCGCCGCTCAGGTGGCGGACGCTCTGCTCCGGAACGCTGCCGTAAAGCGGGTAAGCCACATTCATCTGGACTCCTTCCGGGACGAACTGTCGCTGCGTGTGCGAATCGACGGCCTCCTGCACGACAAGCCCAATTTCAAGTCGCGCCTTCCCAAAGGTCTTGGGCCGCGCTTAGTGGCGCATTTGAAAAACCTTGCAGGACTGGAGGTCGGCGAAGTCGCTCACCCCAAAACCGGCTCTTTCCATTTTGACATCAATGGGGTGCAGGAGGATTTTCGTCTTGCGACTCATCCGACTCTACATGGCGAAAGACTGGTGATTCACGTTCCAGCGCGCGGGCAGGACGCCCCAACGCTGGATGGCATTGGTCTGGGCGAGAATGATCTCTCATCGTTGCGGGCAATGCTGGCTGAACCGTGCGGACTTATACTGGTGGCAGGACTGCCCGGAAGCGGGCCGGCGACGACGCTGCGGGCAATGCTTGCAGAAGTCGATACC
>DAOVLV010000356.1 GCA_030631085.1 Planctomycetales bacterium
CGTCAGGAAATCGTTAATCCGCCATTTACCCAGGGCGGTAATTGCCCAGTTGTCCTGCTGCTTCTTGGCGTAGATGAGATTTTCCTGCTCTTTTCCGGTCCAGAATTCGCCGGGATGGAACTGCTCCAGGAAGTTCCTGTCGCTAAGGTAACTGACTTCCGCCTGGAGCATCCAGTCCTTCGGGAGGAATTGTTTATGCCGCCAGAGAAATCGTCCGCGACTTGTCTGCGCGTCGATGTTTTCCCGATCCGTTCCGAAGTCGTCTTCGCCTTTGGTGTCGTGCATGAACGAACCGCGAGCGTATCCGCTGTAGTTCTGGCGTTTGTAGCGGACCTTCGGGCCTATCATGAAACCTCTCTCATACCAACTCGTTTCCATTGTGCCCTTGAAACCGTCAGGCTTGGGGATGCCCAGCAGACGGAAGAGGTACCAGTCGGCCTCTACGCCCCAGCCGAACCGCCCGTCCTTGCCGGTGGTCAGTTTGCGCAGAGCGGTATGCCCCTCCTCGGCGTCGCCGACAAGCCGGGGACTCCACAGGACGGGAACCGAATAGATGTTGAATGTTGCGTTTTCAAGTTTGGTGCGCCATGCCCGCTCGCCGACCGCCACCCATTTCTTTTCCTTATCGTCGTAGTAGTACCGCCGGGTGTCTTCCATATATATCCGTCTGGCGGCGATGTGATAACCGGGCGTGAGGAAATCGCTGGTGGTAACGATGGCCTTTCGGAAATACCACTTTCCACCTTTGGTACCGGCTCTGCCGCCATGCTCGGCCAGAGCACCGAGTTGTCGTCCTTCCTTGGCGCGGATGTACACCGGAATTCGCCGCTGTTCCTGAACCGTGCGAAAAACCGGTTCGAGGAAAAGAGCGCGGGAGTTTTTGAAATCGTAAAACAATCGCGGGCCTTGGACGGTCCGCTCGCCACGCCGGAGGATAACGTCGCCTTCCAGATAAGCGCCGACGATTTTTTCAGACGCCGCTTCGTTTTCGGTTCGAGGCGCGGAGTAGAGCACGGCATTGTCTGCCCGCATCTGGATAAACAGGTCGCTGTCGGGATTTCCCTGCGAGAGATAGACATTTCCCTTGGCGATAGTAATTCGCAGTTTTGTCTTTGGATCGCTGGGATCGGTTCTTTCTACACTCGAGAAATCGTCGGCGCGGAAGGATATCGGTGAATAGGGTTTCGGTTTGGGTTTGGCGGCAGGACGGACGGTCTTTTCAGTCTTCGCAGCCTTGTCAATCGGTTTTTCGCGATCTGTTTTGGACGGCTTGACGGTGGATTGGGGTTTGTGCAAGGCCATTGCCCGCTTGTACAAAGGCGACGAGGCGCGTGATTCGTCGCTGTGCCTGGCAACCTCTACCCGCAACCTGCCTCGCTGATGCAGGGTAACCATAATAGTCCGGTCGGTGGTGGTGGTACCGTCGGCTTCGACGATCTTTGCCTTTCGGGTCGAATCGCCTTCGATGTACACCTTGATGTCGCGGAGGGTTGCTTTTCCGACGCGGCGTTCGGTAATCCACAGCACCGCGTTGGCGCCGCTGATTTTTCGCCCGCCGACAGTCAGTGAAAAATTGCCCTCTACAACATCGACTGTTTCGCCGGATGCGGTGAATGTGTGCATAACCTTTCCGGTGATGGAGGCGTTGGCGCGGACATAGACCTTCTGGTCATCACCGGCTGCGGAGGCTGTACAGATTGCCGGCACGATGAACACAGCCAACAGGCATCGCAATACTGTGCGACACCATCCGATATGACCTGCTGAATCTTTCACTGGTTCTGCCAGCGATTATAGGTCGAGATGTGTGCAAGTCAAATGTTCTTAAAAGATGAATAATGAATATTCTCTTTTGGTCTTTCCGCATCCTTGCGTATCGGGACGAAAGACGATAGATTTTCGTTTTCGTTCTTCGATTCGCCAACTATCTCTGTAAGGAAAATACATGATTATTAATGCCGGCGAGATGTCCATACAATGCCTCATCCTGGGCAACCTGATGACGAACTGCTACGTTCCGACCGTTGGTAGCACGGGCGTCCCGCCCGTGCAATCTGACACGGGCGAGACGCCCGTGGTACAAGGACGCTGCTGGGTTGTTGATCCGGGACTGAGTCCCGAGCCTCTGCTGAAGTACCTAGCGAAGACCGATTTGAAACCGGAGCGGATACTTCTGACCCATGGCCACGGAGACCATATCGCCGGCGTCGAGGCCGTGAAAAAAAACTGGCCTGATGCTGTGATTACCATCTCGAAGGACGACGAACACATGCTCTCGGACATTAACGCTAATATGTCGGCTCCCTTCGGGTTCAGCATAACCGCCCCGCAGGCCGACGAAACCATCGAAGCCGGGGACGAATTGAAACTAGGCCCGATGGTCTGGCGGGTTCTTGACACTTCAGGCCATACGCCCGGCGGGGTCTCCTTCTATTGCGCCGAAGCCGGGGTTGTCATCACCGGCGACGCGCTCTTTGCCGAAAGTGTCGGGCGAACCGACATCCCCGGTGCGAGCGAAGAACGCCAGTTGAAAAATATCCGCGAAAATCTCCTGTCACTACCCGACGACGTTCGCGTCCTGCCCGGACACGGACCTATCAGCACCATCGGCCACGAGCGGCAGTATAATCCGTTCCTGTAACGGGCTGACCGATGGAAAGAGAAAATATGACATCCCGTGAGCGAGTATTTCGTGCGTTGGAATTCAAATCGCCGGACCGCGCCCCTCGACATCTCTGGCGGCTGTTGCCGTGGGCAGAGATGTTTGCCGGCGACGATCTTGAAGCGATACTTCGGGATTTCCCCGAAGATTTTATAAGTTGCCCGGAGCCTGTCCTTGCACCCGGCGACCGCAGCCGGGGCATCAGGGGCACCGACAGCACGTGGGTTGACGAATGGGGATGCGTTTGGGAATCCGGCGCTGACGGCGAAATCGGCGAGGTGAAGCATCCGCCTCTGGCCGATTGGTCGGCTTTAGACAGC
>DAOVLV010000115.1 GCA_030631085.1 Planctomycetales bacterium
GGTCAATACTGTTTTGATTCTGTTTTGTGTAGTCATGATATTCTCCTGTTAAATTAAGTAAGAACGGCAAACGGGTACGTCCGTTTTGCTCTTGTCACCATTGTAAGCATTCAGGCGAAGCCTCCGACGTTCAGATGACCTCGCCACCTCTATAATCTGCCGACGACGCTCGCCGACAGTGTATAGAAATATTATCGCATCATATTACCACATCAGGCCGATTTTGTCAAGCGAAAAATCTCCGCCCGAAGCAGACGAGACCGGCAGACACACAGCCACAACGAATCCCACCATTACAAAAATAAATGACTTCTTCATTACACTACCTCCTAAAAAGTGAATTTCTAATTGACACTTCCCATATTTGACATAGAATCAAGCAACATTAGTCGGGAACTCTCGCCGGTAATCTGGATTCTTTCCCCATAGTTCCGGATGGAGCGGCTTGAGATGTCCGCTCGGTTTCGCACCCAATCAGCAGACTATTACTTGTGCCGATAGGCCCAGCCGTCAGCCATATACTGAATGTCTGACACCTGATCCAACGGGGGGTATTCAATGCCGTAAAGCGTTACTCCCGCTTTGAGCAGCTTGTCCACACGCTCGATAGTGAAACGGTCTCGCCACTTGCGTATCTCAGAATGGCCGTCGCAGAACCCGAGGACGCTGCTGTCGCCATGGTTGATGGCCATCGGGCCCCACCAGCCCCACGTCGCCTTGCCCGTATACTCCGGCGCGCCCATAACGAAATGATGGCTCATATTCCAGTTCCGCAACTCCGCACTTTCCACAAATACGTAGCGCGTCGAGGGACGTGTAATCTCGTCGAAGTTTTTGATCTGCGTATTGTAACCCGCCCCGCTCGATTTCGGCACCCCGTACAGGCACATCGGCACGCCGTAAGAGACATAGACGCGTGTGCCGTCATAGATGCTCTTGCGCATGTTGTCCCCGGGGCAGTGATAGGGTTTTGGTGTCTTGATATAGGGGAAAAGGACGCCGACCTCGATGCCCCGGATCTCATCCCGATCTGTCACGGGAGGGATTGTCTGGCTGACACTCAGCCGCGTGCCGCTCGCGTCGCGAGGCACGCCAATCCATCCCACATAGGTCCCGTGATCGTTAACCCCGTCGTCCTCGGCGCTCATTATGCGGCCGTCGTTGTCATCAGCGTACATATACCAGCCGACAGCGAGGTTCTTCGTATTAGCCAAGCAGACAATCGCAGAGGCTTTTCGCTTTGCCAGATTCAGCGCGGGAAGGAGGATCGCCATTAGCAGCGCAATAATCGCAATGACAACCAGCAACTCAACGAGGGTAAACGCTCTCGTCTTCATATATCTGGGATTCCCATTTAAACGGTTAAAAAACATAATTCAGTCCTTTCGATGCTAATAATCTTTTCCAAAACCTTGAACTCTCAAGGATTTGCGTTGTCGGTCTTGCATAGGTTTGCCCTTGTCATCATAACAGCGAAGGACGCCGTCGCTTCGGACAACAACAGCCTGTTTCTTCTTGTCCAGGAAATGTCCAACAATGATATCGCCGATAGCTTCTTTGACCGACCACTCGGTTTTACCTGTTTTGGCATTAATACACCAGGTGCCGCCTTTGGTGGCGTGCAGTACTGAATATACACCGTCGCCGTCGAGATCGAATACCGGCAGACGGCTTTCATCACCGTGCAAGGCCGCCATAGGTTCGCTTTGCCAGACAACAGCGCCGTCATCATACCTAAGCCTTTCTATTCTTGCGTCTTGATGCTCGGACCGGCAGCGGAAGATATCGAGCTTTCCGTCACCGTCAACATCCTTCACTTCCGAGATAATCGGATGAAACGCCATACCTTCCTGGCCTTCATATCCTTTCATGCCCCAGGCCTTCTTGACGCCGGGCACTTTGGACCAGTCCTTGATCTTCAGCATATTGACACGAACGATGTCGCCCCATTTGTCTTTGCCGACCGCAAACTCGCCCTTTGGAAGAAGATGCATATTGAGCGTGGAGTTCTCATTTGCCCGCCTGGTCTCTCCGAACGGATTGTACTGCTGGGCATTGAGAGGCTGCTGCGCAAGGCTGCATAGCAGCACAAACGTAATAGCGTAATTTTTTATTTTCATGTTAATCTCCATATCTAATCATAAAACAAAAAGCCAGGTGTCTGATAGATCACCTTATTTCGCTTGATCTTGCCATTCTTGTCGCGATCGATGATCGGGTTTTGCTGGCGGTTGCTGGCCCAGAGTCAATCGTTCCATATTGTCTTTCTGAAATCAGTGTCTGGATATCGCCGAGGAAAATGCCGGAACAAAGAGAACTTGATCCTGTTGGCCACCCAGCACCGGGCGATGAGGCCGGCTTCCACTGGCCGCAGGTTCCAGCGAAAGAATGACAGCTGAATCCTTGGGCATCTCGTAGATAAACTCCTCGCCGTAACGGTAGACGCCAAGGTCGCTTTCCTCGCGCGGATAGACTTCCTTGATCTGATATATCCCAGCGGGTGTCTGATCCAATCCCAGCCAGCGGTTGATTGGGATCGATGCCCGGAGAATCTTTGAATGATTGCTCTTCTTGTCGAATCCGACTGGAAAGAGGAACAGGAATCCGCGATCCTTGATGATGTGCGCGCTGCCGTCCACAGGCGAGTCGCCGGGGCAGTCGAACAGGTCACGCTTGACCTTCAGATAGGCGTGGTTTTTGGTGGCCCAGGCGCGCCACTTTTTGAGGAAATCGCGGTTTTCCTGGAGGGCGAGGCCTCGGAAACCGGGACCGAGTTGGCAGTAGCTGGTGGCGCTGATGCTGCTGATAAGGTTGGCCCGGAAGTCCTTTGCGTTTTTGCCGAAGATGGCAGCGTAGTTCTTGTATGGTGGGCGGAAGCGATCATTTTGATTATGCCAGACCTGGAAGCGATTCATGATCGCGCCATTGGTCTCGTAGTAGTTGTCATCGCAATTAAAGTAGCGCAAGGCCCAGGGGCCGCCGCGCTTGAGGCCGAGGTATTCTTCGAGGCATACCTTGGGGTGCCGACGACGCAACTCGCGAACGAGGTTCTGTATGTTCCTCCATTCCTTGTAGAGGTTGTCGCCAGGCAGATGACCGTGATTCTTTGCGTGGCAGGTATCAAAACCCAACCCTTTGGATCCGGGTCTGTACCTGGGAACTTCCCAGTAACTGAGCCAACGTCCGTCAAAGCCCCACCAGCGTGGTTTGTACTTGGTGAATACGTTGTCGAGGACGTTAAGCATGTGGTCCATGTAAGGATCGCAGGCAGGGCAGGAAACTTTATGGCCGAAGAGGTATTCGCTGACTTTGCCCTCTTCGTCAATGGAAGCCCATTCGGGGTGGTTTTCGAAATAGATGCCGGGCAGAGAGAAGCTGGAGACATGGACACCGACCTCTTGGCCGTACTTATAGAATGCTTCCATGGCGGGTGGCGCGCAGAAGTCGGGTGTGAATTTGCCGGGAGTAAATTTGTCGAGTGCGACCCGAGTGTGTTCGACGTGTAGTCCGGCGGCGGGGCCAGCCGGACCAGGCATGCCTGCAATCCCGCTGTCTTTGGGAAAGCCCATTGGTTCAATGCGCATCTGAGAGAGGTAAGGGGGACAGCCAGGATGGTTGCCCCGGCCGTACCAGGTGTGAGCGGTCATGATATCGTGGACACCGGCCTGCTTGAGCTGATCGAGGATCTTTGGCTTGGGGTCGAAGAGTCCAGCCCACCAGCCATTTTGCCAGATCCAGAAACCCTTTTCGGGCAATGGCAGATCATCGGGCAAAACGTGTCGCATGAACTCCTGCATGGCCCACACTTCCCCCCAGTCGAGCCTCTCCAGTGGAACATCCTTAACTTCTGCCGGAATCCTACCGCTCTTAAAATGCTGTCCGAGTCCCGCCGTGCCACTCCAGCTCACAGACAGATACCGCCCTCTGCCGGGATATGGTCCCTGCGAGCGACGGTAAACCCCTTCGTTTCGATACACGCCGATAAAGTACTTCTCGCTTACATTTACTTCTCCCGCTCCGGCTTTGTAGTTTGGCTGGTAGCCGAGCCGAAAGCCTTCCTTGCCTTTCTGCTTCAGATTCCAGTAAGGATATTCGAGCCCGGCGAAGCAGCCGCCCTTTTCGCCGCGCAGAAAGAGGTTGATCGGGCAATGCCAGATCGTCTGGTCATCGTGAAAATGAATCTCTGTGAACGCCGCCGTGGTCATGTCTTCCAAGACCACGGACTTGAGGGAATAGGGCTTGCCGTCCGTAGAATTAATCTCCAGCCATTTCTCAACGAACCGATCGTCGGCACCGAGATGATAGTGTAGCGTTATGTCCAGTCCGCTTCCGGTAAAGCGGAGTTCCACTTCATCTTTCTTTGTCCTGCCATATACGGCATTATCCGCCCGAATAGAACCTGTGTCGGTTGTGATATCGAACCCGATACCGGACAATTGATATGTAATGTCCTGCTCTTTATCGCGAATGGAACAAATCGCGCCGTTCTTTCGGTCGATCTGCACGGCTATCCGCTGGTTCTCCAGGCTAAGCGATCCTGTTGAATGTTGCCTTTCGTCGACAAAGTCGAGCAGGTAGAGGACCACGCCTGTGTGGCAACTATACCACCATTGATGGTAGGTAAATCCCACCAAGATACGATTGTCCGGCTGGAGATAGTAGGTGATGTAGTTGGCCGTTTGTATGGCCCGTTGCCGCATCTTCTCGTTACCGGTGGCTTTGGAGAGTTCCAGTAGCATCGACGCCCAGTTCAGGCTGTGAATGCCCATGACTACGTTGCAGGCCAATTGCTCGCGAATCCCCTCGGCCGGTTCGAAGCCCTTAATCTCGTCCAGAAAGACCTTTTCGATCCAGGCGTTGAGTTCCTTGGCCATTTTCAGGTAACCATTGGTGTCTGTCCGGTTGGCCAGGAGGTAACGGATAGTGTCGAGGCAATCGTAGTTAGTCCGGTTCGTTCGCCTGTCCGGGATATCCTCGTAGAAGCCGCGAAAGTCCTTGTTGGCTATTGGACCCCGCACCAGCCAGTTCCATGTGCGATCACGGTTGGCTCGATAATGGTCATTGCCCTTAAGCTTGTCCAGCGACTCGAAGAGCATGACAGCGTAAATCACGCTACTGGTGTACTCCTCGATGATCTTTTCGGTCTTGGGGTCGACGCGGAACGGCCAGGTACCATTGGGTCGCTGCCGCTGACTGAGCGTGTGGCCGATGGCTTCGGCGGCACGGAGAAATCTTGCTTCGCGGGTGGCTTCATGCAACTGGAGATAGGCCAGGGCCATAATGGCCGCCTTGTCCGGCATCAGGCCGGTTTTGTCACGAAAGCCGCCGGGCTTTTTCTCTTGGAAGGTACTGTAGGGCAGGTTGCCATAGGCCCATTCGCCGGGCGTACTGTGCGCGATATTCCAGTCCGCCAACTTGACCGCTTCCTTAAGCGCGCGGGCATCTCCGGAATATCTCCAGTAGCCAATGAAGGTCCGGATCGCCAGCGCGTGGTGAAAGGCCGGGTAGGAAACAAACCGGTCCACGGAACTTGAAAACGGCGAACCGTTGTGCTGCAGGTTCGAATAGTAGACCCACGGCATCTGGGTGTGCCCTTTCTCGTCAAGGAGCGTGGCCGCAGGACCCTTGAACCACTTCAGGTGGTCTTCCAGTATGAACGCCATGCCGCGGCGGATCGTTTCATCGTACGACTGAAGCGGCAACAGATTGCCTTGCGCATCGCGTTTCTTTTCGGCAATCGTGATCATTGACTTCCAGTCTGCCGGCGCGGCGTCGCCACCAATCACCCCGACCAATAGGAACAGGAAGATATTGGCTGTGGCTCGTCTGCCGAATGTATGCTTTTTCATGTTTGTGCTCCTAAATAAAATTGCGCGAAAATGAGGCCACTGTAAAATGAGTGTTTCCAATAACTTACGTTACTACTTTTTGTGTCGGCGGAGCCGACAGAAAGGAAACACTCATGGAAAGGATTGTCATCAAACTAACACGCCAAGTCAAGCGCCGTTTTCGTCGAACTATCAGCAAAATCAAGGATGCAAGGTTGAAGGTACGTTACTTGATTATTTTGCATACGGCTGAAGGCTGTAGTCGCCGCAACATTGCAAAGATGCTGTTGTGTTCTGCCTCGACTGTGGATCGGGTTCGTAAACGATTCGCCGAAGAAGGAGAACTGGGGCTGATAGACCGGCGTGGCGATAACGGTCCGGCGAGGGTCAACGAAGATTATATTCTAGCCCTGATTAAGGCGGTGGAACGTACTCCATTGGATTATGGGTATCACCGACCGACCTGGACACAGGAGTTGTTAATTTGCGTTTTGACGGAGTTAACAGCTATCACAGTATCACGCAGCACCA
>DAOVLV010000440.1 GCA_030631085.1 Planctomycetales bacterium
ATGGTACTGCGTCGAGTTCATGACAAAGTGCAACACGCCCGGCAAAGACGACGGGCAGGTCGCTCTGTGGATAGACGGCAAAAAACTCGCCCATCACAAAAACATCAACTGGCGATCGAGCGAAAAACTCAAACTTAACACATTCTGGCTGATGCTGTATGTTACGAAGCATTCTGCCAAGAAGAACAAGGTCAACACCGTATGGTTCGACGACGTGGTAGTCGCGACCGAATACATCGGCCCGCCGACAAAGCCCGCCGCCGCGAAGAAACCCAAGCCGCGAAAATCTCGCAACCCCTACATCCGTATCAAGGATAGAATCCGCCGGCTGGATAAGGAATATCAGAAGAAATCGAATGAAACACGTTAGGAACAGAAGGCGGCTCTGTTTCGTCCTCATTGGGGTTGCGGTCTTATTCTCGTCGGCATGTTTTTCGGCTGAAAGCAAAAAAGGCGCCTACTTCCATGATAACGATTAACGCCAAGGACAACGGTTATCGCGGCATCTGGTACATGAACCAGCCATCCGGTGATGAGTACGTCTATAAATACAGCGGGGGGCTGGGCACGTATTGCGCAAAGCACAGACCGTTTGCCGTCTATTGCGATAAGGTGAAGAAGACCTTTTTCTGCTACGGCGGAACGACCGCCCGCAGCAACAGGAAACTGCTCCACATGGTCTCATACTATGATCACAAGACGGGAATGGTGCCGCGCCCGACGATACTGCTCGACAAGAAGACAGGCGACGCCCATGACAATCCTGTGATATCCGTAGATGAGAAGGGACACATTTGGATATTTTCGACCTCCCACGGTACCTGGACCCGGAGGCCGTCATATATTCACAGAAGCAGGAAACCATACGACATTGACGAGTTTGAACTCATCAAGGCCACATGGATCAAAGACTCCAAAGAAGTGCCGATAACCAATTTTTCCTACATGCAGCCCTGGTGCGTTCCGGGAAATGGATTTGCCGCTTTTTTCACCCGTTACGACGCTCCGGCCACTCGCACCATTTTCTTCATGAGCAGTCCCGACGGGATCAAGTGGTCGAAATGGATTCGACTCGCGGCAATCCAGGAAGGACACTACCAGATCAGCGCGGCGGCCGGGAAGAAGGCGGGCACGGCGTTTAATTTCCACCCTGAAGGAAAAGAAGGCCCAGGCCTGAATTGGCGCACGAATTTGTATTACGCCGAAACCACCGATTCCGGCAAAACATGGCAGGCGGCTGACGGGAAAAAATTGACGTTGCCGCTCACCAAGGTCAAAAACCCGGCCCTCGCCTGTGATTTCCAGGCTGAAGGATTGAACGTGTACCTGAAAGACATCCGGTTCGACAAAAAGGCAAGGCCGGTAATCCTGTTTATGACGAGCAAGGGCTACGAATGCGGCCCGAAAAACGGTCCGCGCACATGGACCACCGCTCGGTGGACGGGAAAGAACTGGACGATAAGGCCGGCGATGACGTCGGACAACAATTACGACACCGGATCGCTCTACATCGAGGATGACGGGACGTGGCGGATCATCGGCCCCACCGAGACCGGGCCGCAGCCGTATAACCCCGGCGGCGAAATGGCTGTCTGGATAAGCAAGGACTTGGGAAAGACCTGGAAAAAAGTCAAACAGATTACCAAAGGCAGCGAACGAAACCACTCATACGCCCGGCGTCCGGTGAACGCGCATCCCGATTTCTATGCTCTCTGGGCCGACGGCCAC
>DAOVLV010000372.1 GCA_030631085.1 Planctomycetales bacterium
GGCCGGACGGGGCTTCTCGGCTACCGAATCCTTTCGACCGCGCGAAGCTTCGCCGACCTGCTTCGCGGGTTCCTGTATATTTCAACCGCACCACCGGTTATTGGTTTTTTATTCAGCAATCTGTACGCTCCTGTCTCAACCGCTGCGGCAAATGCCCGCTTGACGAGTCGGTCTTCCAGCGAGTGGAAACTTATTATCGCCGCTCGTCCGCCGACGTTCATCAGGCCCGGAATCTTCTCCAACAGGCGTTCGAGGTTTTCCAACTCGCCGTTGACGGCAATTCGCAATGCCTGAAACGTCCGCGTAGCCGGATGAATCTTATGCCTGACGCCGGACTTTCGCGGTATCGCACCGGCGACTATCCGCGCCAACTCGCCGGTCCGCTCGATACGCTCGCGATTCCTGGCTCGGACGATAGCGCGGGCAATCCGTCGGCTGTGGCGTTCCTGACCGTAACGATAAATAATGTCCGCCAGTTCGACCTCGCCGAGCGTGTTGACCAGTTCCGCAGCAGTTTGCCCTTCGGTATCGAAACGCATGTCCAGAGGTCCGTCGGTCTGGAAACTGAAACCACGCGACGGATCATCCACCTGTGTCGATGACATTCCCAGGTCCGCCAGGATGACATCGGCAGAGGCGACATCCGCGGCCTCCATCACATCTTCCAGATCGGCGAAATTGGCCTGGAACAACCTGACCCGCCGGCCGAAACGCACTAAACGTTCTTTGGTTTTCAAAAGATTGGACTCGTCCAGATCAATGCCTATCAGGTGAGTCTCGTCGCCGGACGATTCCAGCATCGCCTCGGCATGACCGCCAAGCCCAACCGTACAATCAATAATGACCTGCTTGCCCTTCGGTGCCAGTAACTCCAGCACCTCATTGAGCAAAACAGAAAGATGACCGGCATCATCCATGACGCCGGTCCGTTAGACTGCCACGGCGTCCTCAGCCAAAATGGCTTCGGCGTGCTCAGAAAACGCTACCCGGGCATACTCGCCACCCATCGATTGAACCTGCGTCAGTCGCTCCGCGAGAACCAACAGTCGTTGCCGAAGCCCATCCCTGTAATTCGATGGTGCGGCGCCACTACGCTGAAGTTCCGCAAGTGTCGCGCTAAAACATCCATGTTCCATACACGAACCACTCACCTGTCGCTGGGAAACAAGCATGCTGAAATCCTTTCCTTATCCGGGTAGCCCCGGCGGTCCCGAAAACTCCCGAAAATATCCAGGAGCCTCTTTTATTCGCCGACGCCTCAAAACCATCCCTGTCGCGCCGACGTTCCAAAGTCTTTACTTGTCAATAACACCCGGCGATGAAAGCCCGTCGCCGGCATCAAGAACATCCTCGCTGTACCTCTCGAGGGCGTCTTCGACGTAACGCTCCCACTCATCCGTAGGCCAGAGTTCAATGTGGTCGCCCTTTCCGATAAGCGTTATGCGATCCGAAACAGTCGCCCGCTGAAGGGCCTTCTCAGGCAACACCACCCTGCCCTGCGAGTCGGGCTTGAGAACCCTCGCAAAAGCAAACAGCAAATCACCCTTCTGGTTCTTCCGGCTTGGGATCGGACTACGCTCGAGAGTCGCCAGCAACTCACGATAATACTTGTCCGGATAAAGCCACAAATGACGGTCAGGACCAAGGATCAGGTAAAACTCATTTCCGTCCTCGTCCGGGACGATCTGCTCACGCAATGCCGTGGGAATAGCAAGTCTGTGCTTGACAGCATCAACCGTCTGATCGAACTCGCCAACAAACAACGCCATTGCGTGGTCCCTTTCGCCCTTTGATGGGATTGGCAGGGAAATTACACCACTAACAGGGAAGCGTCAAGAAAAAAAATTTCTTACCCCTTGTTCTACAATACCTAACGAAAACCGACCATACGCAACAGGTTATGGCTCTCAAAGACCTGGTACACAATATGTTGTGGCGAAATATTTTTTTGCTTTTCCTGATTTTGATTTTTGTGGGTTTCTGACAAAACGCCTCTGGGAGAAAAAAGCATAAAATCGGCTTGCCGTTTAGCGATGTTGACAAACGTTTTCGTAAAGTCGCTCGTGCGCTGTTACGTTCGCTTCGATGGAGAATCGTTCTTTTATTCGTTTCTGTCCCGCTGCGCCAAGCCGCATCCTCTCGTCGCGATTGTCGGTAAGTTGATTAATCGTTACCGTCAGGGCGTCGATGTCTTCCGAATCTATCAGCGCTCCGCTTTCGCCCTCTTCGATTAATTCCGTCAGCCCCGGAACCCTTGTTCCGATAACGGGCAGGCCCGCCGACATTGCTTCTGCCGCTGACAGACCGAAGCCTTCTCCCCGGCTGGGGTGAACGAAAATATCAGCCGCTGACAACAGGCCTGGAACGTCATCTGTCCGCCCCAGCCAAATCGCCGAGCCGCCCTGGTCGCGGAGAAACTTTTCAAGAATCGGCGCTTCCGGGCCCTTGCCGGCGATTACGAGACGAATATCGTTGCGACTTTGACGGAGGCGACGGAAGGCTTCGAGCAGCATCGGCAGGTTCTTCTGATAATCAAGCCGACTTGCAAAGGCGATCAGGATTTCGTCGTCGCCGATGTCCCACTGCCGGCGGAGTTCCTCGCGCCGCTGCGGGTTGGGCGCATAGACGTCGGCGTCAATGCCGTTGTAGATGACTTCGTATCTCCACAGAGGCAGATGCGATTTTCGTGCGTGATGGTCCCGAACGGACCGTGAGACACAGATTATGCGGCTGCACCAGTTCGCCGTCATACGGGCCCAGGCGTACTGCCAAGGCCTGAAACAGGCCTCTGCCGCATGGACAGTATGAACCAGATTCCGCACCCC
>DAOVLV010000172.1 GCA_030631085.1 Planctomycetales bacterium
CGTCAGGAAATACGCCGACCTTCGCAGCCCGATGCAGCAGGCATTCGAGACCTACGTGTCAGAGTGCCAAAGCGGAGCCTATCCTGCACCCGAACACGGATACGCCATGAGCGACGAAGAACTCGCAACGCTGAAAAGTTGGGCGAAAAAATAAGCAGATTCATGCCTCGCTAAAGCGAGCACGCCAACAGATAGGGAGTAGGTCATAGGGCGTAGGGCGTAGGGAAAAACGGAAAGAACGTAACCTGTAACCCGTAATCCGGAACGGATCAACCGATTTACCAATCAACCAATTTGTTGGCGTGCTCGCTTTAGCGAGGCATGTGTCTATTTTAGGATTTTCACGAATGACCAGAAAACTTCTCATTCCGGTGTGGAAATTTCTACCGCTGGCGAGCGTGATTCTGGTTGTGGCGCTGGCGATAGTATTTGGCGAAGTTGTGGTGGAGCGCATATCGTATGCAGCGAACAAGGGTGCCAATGCCGCCGACCGTGAAGCGCTTGTCGAGTTGAGCAAGCACGACCGGCTCAGCGAATTGTTCCGCGCGGTAGCCAAAACAGTCAAACCCGCCGTAGTAGAAATGCGGGTCAAAAAGCGGGTTTCCGTACCGCAGATGCCGGATTTCTTTGATTCCGGTTTCCCGTCCCGTCGGCGTCGCCAGCCACAACAACCGCGATATTTCCTTCAGCGAGGCCTGGGAAGCGGTGTTATCGTCGATGCCGACAAGGGGTACATACTGACAAATCATCACGTAGTCGGTGGGGCTGACGAGGTGGAAATTATCCTTGCCGACGGACGCAAAATCAAGGCTGAATGGGTTCGCTCCGATCCGCAGACCGACCTTGCGGTGGTGAAGATTAAGGCTGACGGGCTTATCGCCGCGCCGCTCGGCGACAGCGACAAGATGCAGGTCGGCGACTGGGTACTCGCTATCGGTTCGCCCGAAGGTCTGCATCAGACCGTAACGGCGGGGATCATCTCGGCAAAGGGGCGGGTTACGGGAAGGGGCGGATACGAAAACTTTCTCCAGACGGATGCCGCCATTAATCACGGTAACAGCGGCGGGCCTCTGGTCAATATGCGAGGCGAAGTCATCGGCATCAACGCCGCTATCGTCTCTCGAACCGGCGTCAATGAAGGGCTTGGTCTGGCGATCCCGTCGAACATGGCGGCCAACGTAATGAAGCAGTTGATTAAGAGCGGTAAGGTCGTTCGCGGGTTTCTGGGAGTAACGATTCAGGACGTGGATGAAAAACTGGCGGGTAGTTTCAAACTCCCCAGCCCCGACGGCGCGCTGGTAACACGCGTGGCGAAAGACTCTCCCGCAGGACAGGCCGGTATAAAGGAAGAGGATTTCATCGTCGCCATCGACGCCGACCCCGTCAAAAACGTCAACGACCTGCGCAATCGCGTAGCGGGGCTGACCCCCGGCAGTGAAGCCAAATTCACGCTTTATCGTGATGGGAAAAAGAAAATCGTGGCTGTGAAAATAGCCGCCCAGCCGGCTGATATGCACGCGGCATTGGGCGTCGGTAAAGAGAAAAAGGCTGCACCTGAACAATATGGCCTGAAAGTTCGGACGTTGACTGAAGCCCTGGCCAGTCGGGGCGGTTACGATAAGGGCGCCAAAGGCGTACTTGTTGTCGCCGTTACCCCCGGCAGCGACGCAGCCGAGCGTGGTTTGCGCAAAGGCATGGTAATCGACAGCGCCGGCGGGCGGGAAATTACCACCGCCGACGAATTCGCCTCGGCAGTGTCCGCCGGCGGCGGGAAACCCCTGCGGCTTCGGGTCAACATCCCCGACGGCGGGAGGCATTACGTAATCATCTCGCCAAAGTGATTTGTAGGGTGCGATCCTTTGCCAGCCTCTTAACCAAAACGTTATCAGAAAGGAAATTGATCATGAGTGAGAACAGCGTGAACGCATGTCCCAAGTGTGGAGGAAAAATGGATGATGGTCGCGTGCCGAAAGGCCTGAATTGGTTTTCCGGCTACAAGTCGACCTCACAGAAGCACTTCTCATTTGAAGTGAACTTCGAAAGGGCAAAGGCTTGCCTGGATTGTGGGTATGTGGAACTCTATCTTGATCCCAAGAAGCTCATGAGTAAATTGGAAAGCAAAGAATAGGACTTAAAGGGAACATTCTACTTTTTGGGTTATCGTTTGGCGAATTCACACCGCGACCACGGCACCGGCTGATTTGTGATGTTAGGCAACTGGAATGATACAACGAATCCATATATTCGGAGCGTCTGGATCTGGGACCACGTCTCTTGCGAAGTCCGTCGCCAATGCGATGGGTTTTCCGCACCTTGATACGGATAACGTTTTCTGGATTCGGACAAATCCTCCCTTCAGAACTGTTCGTGAACGGGCGGAAAGGCAAGAGTTGCTGCGGCAGGCTCTTGCGAAAACAGATTCATGGGTACTGTCCGGCTCGCTGTGTGGGTGGGGTGACTTTGCCGTATCAATGTTCGATCTCGTTGTATTTCTCTGGGTTCCTTCGGATATTCGGATGCAGAGACTGCAAAAGCGAGAGATTGATCGTTATGGTCCTGAAATAGAGAACCCCAGTGATCCCAGATACGAGACACACAAGGGCTTTCTTGAATGGGCTACGGCATATGACACAGGTGGACTGGATATGCGTAGCAAGTTCAGGCATGAGGAATGGATCTCCATCTTGCCATGCCCGGTGGTTCGAATCGAACATGACAGAACGATCCAGGAGAATCTGAAGACAGTCTTGAAAGAGATAATGCCCAACAAGGCGGCTGGAGGCGACGCTCGACATCTTGTGATAACATAGATATCCAACATGGAAGTAGAGTTGTGCTAAAGATAATCGCAATTAGGAAATAGGGGACGCTAACCTATTTTGCGACTAACAAACTGCCGATTGACGCCGATACTGATTGGAATGATAGGGAGAAAAGGCGAAAACAGGTTAGCGTCCCCTATTTTCTATTTTACTATTTTAGGAGCGAATTATGTCCGTAGCGGAAGAAAACGCCCGCCTCGTTGAAGAAGTGCGGGATTTCGTGCGCGAGGGTTTCACACCACGTTTCGGCCAACTGGCGGCGACGTTGCCTGCCAACCCCGTCTGGGGCCGCCTGCGGGAGATGAACGCCGAACTCTGGTTGGACACCGGCAGCATCGAAGAGGCCGGCGAACTCTGGAGCCGGGAGTTCTCGGCCCTGACGACCAACAACACGCTGCTGAACAGGGAAGTGCAGAAAGGGACGTATGACGATCTGGTCGGCGAGGCGGCGGAGTTGCTGGGCAAGCATCCCGAACTGTCGGAGCGCGACCGCCGGCTGGAGATAGCCTTTATCCTGAACGCCCGGCACGGGCTGGCTCTGGTGGAGCGGTTCGACGCTTATGTCTCGGTGGAGGAGCACACCGACCTTGCCGGCGACGTGGACGCAGCCGTCGCCTGCGCCCGGCGGTATCACGCCATCTGTCCGGAGCGGTTCATCATCAAGATTCCCTTCACGCCGGCGGGCCTGCTGGCGACCCGGCGCCTGTCGGACGACGGCGTGCCGGTCAACCACACGCTGGGCTTCTCTGCCAGGCAGAACTACCTGGTCGCGCGGATAGGCAGGCCCGATTACGTCAACGTCTTCCTGGGTCGCCTGAACGCCTTCGTAGCCGACAACGGACTCGGCGATGGGACCTACGTCGGCGAGCGGGCGACTCTGGCCTCCCAGGCCGCCGTCCGCGCCCTTCGGGACGAGGGTCGGACACCGTCGAAGCAGATCGGGGCGAGTTTCCGCTCGGCCGAGCAGGTGCGAGACCTGGCCGGAATCGACGTGATGACAATGCCGCCGAAGGTCGCCAAAGGTTTCCTTCAGATGCATCCGGCGCCCGAGCAGATCATCGACCGGACCGGCGAGGACTACCAGCCCCCGCTGGCGGCGGGCGTTGATCCCAAGGCCGTCCGGCTGGAAAGCCTCTGGGACATCGGCGAAGAAGTGGTTGCCTGTGTCGATGCGCTGGAAAAGGAGAACCTCGATAGTTTCACGCCGGGTGATTTGTCGGCGTTCTTCGCCGACCATGCCTGCGGTGATGTGCTGGTGCCGTGGACCGATTCGCAGATCACAACCAGCGCCGCCGAAGGCAAGATTCCCAACCTGGCCAACTGGGCCGACGCGCTGTCCGGCGGCGAGATCGGGCTGGACAGCCTGATGAACCTCGCCGGGCTTAACAGTTTCGTCGCCGACCAGAAGGCCATGGACGAGCGAGTGGCCAGCGGGAAATAGGGGACGCTAATGCTCTGTTGAAAAGAATCATGTTTTGCCGATTCTCCAGCCGACGAATTCGCCTCGGCAGTGTCCGCCGGCGGCGGGAAACCCCTGCGGATTCGGGTTAACATACCAGATGGCGGAAGGCATTACGTGGTAATCTCGTCGAAGTGATTGTTTCAGAAAAACATTTGAATCGAAAAGGGACTCTCCGTGGTAATGACAAGCAAGGAACGTTTAATGGCTGCAATGCGGCGGGAAGAGGTTGACTACCTCCCGTGCTCGATTTATTTCAACTCCAACTTGCGGGTTCGGGGCTACGATCTGATGAATCCAGCCGACCGAGTTCGCCTGCAGGCCGATCTGGGCTGTGACGGCGTCGTTGATATTGTCATACCCAGCACACTTGGTCCCGAGGTCGAAACGCGAACGTGGTTGAAGGACGTACCAGACCAAGACTATCCGATCCTCTACAAGGAATATCGAACCCCGGCTGGGACATTGCGCATGGGGGTTCGTCACACCCCGGACTGGCCCCACGGTACGGACATAATCTGGGACGATCACTCTGCCAGCAATCTTTATGAACCGCTTATAAAGACAGCCGATGATGTTGACGCATTCGAATACCTTTGGCAGCCCCCCGCACAAAGCGATCTGAATGCGGCAAAGGACAGCATTGAAAATGCTTTAGGCCTTGCCAGGGATTACGGAGTTGCTGTTCGCGGCTATGCCGGAGGCGGCCTGGCCACGTTGCTGTTTGTCATGGGGGCTGAAAACGCAGTCATGTTCGCCGTCGATCATCCGCAGGCATTCAAGCGTCTGGCGGAAATCGACAGCAAGGCCAACATCGGCAGAATCAGACTATGCGCCCAGGCCGGCGCGGATTTTGTCAAGCGCTTCGGCGGGTATGAACAGACCAACTTTTATAATCCGACGATATTCAA
>DAOVLV010000237.1 GCA_030631085.1 Planctomycetales bacterium
GCCGGATCCAGAACGTCCTGGCGGTTGGTCGCGGCGATGACGATTACCCGATCATTGGTCTCGAACCCATCCATCTCCACGAGGATGGCGTTTAGCGTTTGTTCTCGTTCGTCGTGTCCGCCGCCGCCGTTGAATCCCGCTCCGCGCCGTCGCCCGACGGCATCTATCTCGTCCAGGAAAATAATACACGGAGCCGATTCCTTCGCCTGGCGGAACAGGTCGCGGACGCGCGACGCGCCCACGCCGACGAACATCTCCACAAAGTCGGACCCGGAAATCGAAAAGAACGGAACGTCGGCTTCTCCGGCGATGGCCTTGGCCAGGAGCGTCTTTCCGCATCCCGGTTCGCCCACCAGAAGCATGCCGCGCGGAATACGTCCGCCGAGCCGGCTGAATTTCTTCGGGTTCTTCAGGAACTCGATTATCTCGGAAACTTCTTCCTTGGCTTCGTCGATACCGGCGACGTCGCCGAAGTTGACGTTTGTATGTTCCTTGGTGGTGAGGCGGTGTTTGCTGCGCCCGAACTGTCCGAGGATTCCGCCGCCTCCGCCCATCTGCCCCATCCGTCTGAACAGGAAGAACCATATCAGCAGCATCAACCCGCCGTAGAGTACGATGTAGGGCAAAGCCCGTGTGAACCATCCCGGCGGGGGGGCGACTTTCGGGTTTGCTCGTTTGCCCTCGAAGACCGTGTACAACGTCGTCAGGAAATCCTTGTCGGCGCTGAAATCGACGATCACATAAAAGCGGCTTGGCGCGTCTTTGTCCCGGCCCTTGATATCGGGAACAAGGTCGCCTTCGATGCGGTTTTCTCCGGTCTTGATGAGAAGCGTTTTGACCTGGTCTCGCTTCGCATAGCCCCAGAATTCGCCCTGCGAAAGTTCGACACGACGATCGAAACTCTCCATGAAATAACTCGTCAGCAGGACCGCGACGAGACCGATAACCACCCACCACATGATATTCCGGCCGAAACGAACCGGCGAGGCGGGTCTTTTTTCAGGAGGCTTATTGGTTGGTTCTTCAGGCATATTAAAGCGTTACCACCGTTGGGCCAGTTGTTCCACGATTCGCCTGGCCATTTTATTGAAAGCGTCTTCGCTACCGTCGAAAAAATCCTCGTTGAGCGGGGCTGACGGTAGATATTCCGATGATACGCGGAAATTTTTCTTTTCCAGAATCATTTTTCCCGGAGGACGGAGATCCTTCCAGGTGAAATCGACGGTAACGCGCAACTGGACTTCCCGTGGACGCCCGGTTCGCGGGTTGAAACTCAACACTTTCTGGTCCACGGATTGTATCACGCCGGTCAGCAGCGTGTCGGCCCGCGATTTATCGACCACCTTGTAATGCGTCTTGGCCTCGATTTGCTTAACCAGCGCCTCGGTCAGACGAAACTCGATGCCGCGACGGTATTCATAAGTTCCGCGACGGAAGATCGGAACGGCGATGGTACGCACATCAGACCGGTATTGACTGGTGGTCGTGTAACCCTTGTTCGGGTCCGGGTTGCCGCAGCCGATGCAGACAGCAACGACCATCAGCACAAGAACAGTCGTGATAAACGATGTTCTGTTCATGATTTATTTTCCTTCTTGTTTTTTATATTGGTCGGCTTGGTTGTCGGTTCAGGTTTTTTCTTTGTTTTGTCGGACGGTTTTTTCGTTGGGTTGATTTTATCCAGTTCCGCCTGCGCCCGTTCTGACCAGTCGGTATCCGGGTATTCCCTGACGATGATACCGAAATAATGCGCCGCCGCTTTGGGTTTGTCCGTTCGGACGTAGAACCGTCCTGTTTCGTATTGTTTTTCCGCTCGTGAGGAGTGTATTTCCTTGAGTATATTTTCGACCTGCGCTTTGCGTGCTTTGGAAGGATATTTTTCGGCGAAGGCTTTGTATCGCTGCTGGGCTTCTATGAGCGGGGTTTCGTCCCACATTGGTCCTCGATACGACCGCAGCGTTGCCTCGGCCAGGGCCAGTTGTGCTTGTGGCGCTCGCCGCGACTTGGGCAGCAATTTCAGGAATTGTTCGTATGCTTCTATTGTCAGGGCCCAATCGCCTTTGTTGAAATGGTACTCGCCTATTGTCAGCAGGGCCGATTCCGCCTGGAGCGAGGACGGCGCATGTCCGGCGACGCCTTGCAGGATGTCGAGTCCTTCCTGCTTGGCTGGGAGGCGGAAGATGCCCAGCGCTATGCGTTTTTTACCGGCAAGGAACGCTTCGGCGATTTGCATTTCTTTTTCCAGCGCCTGCTCGAAGTGTTCTCCGCTGGGGAATTGGGCCAGTTGTTTCTCGTACCATTCATACGCTTGCCAGTATCGTTTGCGGCGCAGTTCCGCGTTGCCTGCCAGCCCGAGCACTTCTTCTCGCAGCGGGCTTCTCGGATAGCGTTTCAGAAACTTTTTGGCGGCTTTGACAGCGGATCTGTATTTTCCACGGTCGATTTTCTGCTCTATCAGCGCCGCTTCACCTGCGGGCGTACCCTTGACCGGGGCGGCCTGGCGAACCCACTTGCCGTCTTTGCGGACAAGTTTGACTTCACTGCTTGCCGGCGCTGCGGCCATTGCGACCAATAAAGCGATTGTCAGTAGTTTCTTCATATCGCATGTTCCAATATAAGTTTCGACTTCACCTTCTCGTTTAGCCGTCGTCCGCCCAGGCGGATCTTCGACCGGTACGGCGACAAGTAAAACCGGACACAGCCTCCAAAATTATACATCCGTTTCGTCTATTCGCAACTATTGTTGTTTTGGCGTTTTCTTATCGGCGGGGCGTTGGGGTTTCTTTTGCGATTGCGCCACGTGCGGTTTTGAGGCGTCGGCCTAGTTGGTATTGGATGTGATAGGCCAGTAGGATATTTGCGGCGTCGGCTTGTTTTGGTGGTAGAGTTGGTTTTTTCCCCGCTTCGGCGGCTGCCAGTGCGGCCAGACCTGAAAGGGCGGCGCTGCTGACGTGATATTTCTCCGTAGCCCCCTGCTCGCAATCCCTGCACAACAACCCGCCGAGCGAACTGGAAAAATAAACATTCTGCATACCGACCTTCTGGCCACAGGAGGCGCAGACGCTCAACTCGCCCAGCAGACCGACGTGCCTTATCAGACGCCATTGAAAATACGCCAGCACCGCCTGCGGTGATGAATTCTCCCGCCCAAGCCGGTCCAGCGCGCTGTGCAGCAGGCCGAAGACCTCCGGATGCGGGTCGCCTTCGCCAAGTATCATCCCACACACCTCCAGCATGTACAAAGCGGTATTAATCCGCTCCAGTCGGCTTCGCAGAGCCGACCGGCTGGTCGTTTCGGCGAACTCTATCAGCACCCCCAGCGACTCGCCCTTGCCAACGGTAAAGACGCACCTTCCCTCCGCCAGTAAGTCTATCGCGCCGCCTGATTTGCTTTTGGGTCGTTTGGAACCCTTCGCTATCAGCCTGACCACGCCGTTGTCGCGAGTCAGAAGCGTCAGCACCTGCGAAGTCTCGCTGTAATCGGTCGCGCGAATACAAATTGCTGTGTCGGTTGTGGACATAATTGGTCAACCATAATAATGAAAAATGCTAAATGTTAAATGAAAAATGTTGAATGAACGGTGTCGCCATTGGGCGAAACACCATTTGGCATTTTTCATTTAACATTTAACATTTTAGAACATCCACTGAATCCTTGCTGATGTTTGACGATGGTCGGCATTTTCTATCGACATGCAGTCTGTCAGAGAGCATACTCTTCGCTATGACTGGTTGGTTGTTGAACATTTTGTATATGCTGGCGCTTGTGGCGTTTTGTCCGGTGTGGCTGATGCGGATGTTCCGGCATGGGAAGTATCGTCGGGATTTTTCGGAGCGTCTTGGTTTCTCGCCGCGACTCTACGGCCTCCAGCCGACGATATGGATTCACGGCGTCAGCGTCGGCGAGGTCAATGCCGCAAAGGCGCTGGTGGCGGAAATTCATTCGCAACTACCGGACTATCGCGTGGTAATAACTTCGACCACGGACACGGGGCTGGCAGCGGCTGGGCGACTCTTCGCGCCGGCGCATAAGGTCTTCCGCTGGCCTATGGATTTTACGTTCGCCGTCGCCGCCGCCGTCAGACGCATCAGGCCTGAGATGGTAATACTTATCGAAGGCGACGTCTGGCCCAATTTTGTGCGTGCGTGCAGGCGGCGGGATATTCCGGTAATCGTCGCCGGCGCCAGGCTTGGCCCGCGAAAGGGTTTCCCACGCTATCGGCTTATACGTCCGCTGGCGGCCAGGCTGTTCAATTCGCTCACAGCCATCGGCGTCCAGCACGAGACCTACGCCGGGATGTTCCGGCTGCTGGGCGTGCGCGACGA